>CBCPNC010000092.1:0-8043 GCA_965120425.1 uncultured Opitutia bacterium | reverse complement strand
TATTTTGAATTAGTAGTATTGTTAGTAACATTATTAAGAGCCATCTTTCGAGGATGGCTCTTTTCTTTTTATGAGTATAGCTTTTTTGAAAAAAATTTCACTTATATGGAAGGAATATTATGTATTTTTCTAAGATTTCTTCAAGGTTTTCAAATTTTTCTTTTAAATCTTTTAAGTTGCTGTCAACATAATATCTATTAGCTAAGTAAGATGTAGCTAATTCATAGCCGTTATTTATTAAGATATTTTCCCATTCTTCATAAGTTGGTATTAGTGTACAAGGTTTAGTTGATTCTATAACAAATACCTTCGGACGATAATTTTTAAAATCGAATCCGAGGAGGACATTTTTTTCGAACCCTTCCACATCTATTTTACAAAAATCAATTTTTTTGCCAATCGGGCAATATTTTTTGCAAATATTTGCTAGAGTACTAACTTTTACTTCACGAGGATTTGGAATAGTTCCCCATTCCTTAGCTATATTAGGATCGAGTGTAGATAATCCACCGCGCTCGAAGAGCTTCATTGTCCCTTCTTTATTGCCGGCGCATAAACATAAATTTGTGTCATGTTTTCTGTTTTTGACGAGTTCGGAGTACATATCTAATAGCGGTTCGATATTTATTCCGCGCCATCCTTTGTCATAAAATACTTTAGTAACAGAGTCATATACTGGATGATTCGCACCGACATCTATATAAAATCCCTGTTTAATGTCCTTGAAAACGTTGAACAAAATGATATCTTCAAATACTTGTGCATAAGAAATAAATGGCTCCTTTTTGTAAAAATTTTCTAATGAATCTGTAGCAAGGGTAGGTATTCTGATGCAATTTATGTCACAATATTTTTCATGTGACTTAAAAGACGTTCTTTCTTTATAAATTTTCCATCTTTTATGGTTCGTGTAATATGATATTGATACTACACTTAAAGAGATAATTAATAACATAATTATTAAATTTTTTGTTTTATTTTGCATAGAATTTACCTTTTGATTTAAAATTTGATATTTTTTTATACATATTTTTATGCGAAATTTTCATATTAGGTTATAAAGATCATTTATCAATTACATTATATTTTTTTAATTTTTAGTGATTAACTATTGACAATTATATGAAATTTCAATGTATGTACTACATTTGGTATATGCCCGATAGCTCAGTGGTAGAGCAGGTGACTGTTAATCACTTGGTCGCAGGTTCGAGCCCTGCTCGGGCAGCCAAGTTTTAATTTTGCGTATTAAATCTAAAAATTCCTTGGTCAATTCTAGGGCTAAAGCTTTTAAAGGATGTTATTTTTTTATAGTATTTTGTAGAGAAATAAATCTGGCAAGTAATCGTGTGATCTTTTTTTTTATATAAACTTTGCAGATACAAGATTGAAAGATATTAAATTGGATACACAGTATTAAAAAAAGTAACCCCAAAGGAATTCGAACTTAGGTATGAGTAAGGAAGAAAGTAAAAAATTTATTTGCAGTGAAATGTTGTTTTTGTGAAGTTAAGTTTCTATACAAATTCTCCTGGAAATCTTGAGTTTTAAAAACGTTTGATGGTTTAGTTAGCTAAAAAAGCGTAAATTTATTCTTTTTTTTGAGATTTTTCATCTAAAGAGGTTGACTTCAATGAAACATGAAGTTTTTTCTCTAAGAGTATGAGTATCCCCTTTGTTGAAATTCAAGTGCCACCTAATTGCGGTAATAAGTTATGGGTAGCAGGATGATAAAGTTTTGACTGAAGAACAGATCAAGCAAACTAAACAACGTTTTCAAGAAGACAAAATTGATTATTTAGATCCCTCGTACGATAAAGCTTTTAAAAAAATAGTTTTTTACTCTGGGCAAGAAATATCTCACAGCATAGTAAAGGCCTTTTTAGGATGTATATCTCCTAACACTCTACTATCGTTCAGGAAAATACAAGAATTGTCAGAAGCGGTTGATAATAAAGCAGCCAGTGGGATAGGGCAACAAAATTTATTAACGGATTGTGCGATGGAAGTAGATGAAATTAAACTATCAAATCAACCTCCTAATCATCATCATCATCATAATAATAATAATGCTGAAGTTGTAGATATATTGAAGAAACGTGGTAAATGCAAAATTGACATAGAAATGCAGAGAAAGTCGCAATCAAGTATAGGGACACGGTTGGTATGGTATATATCTAAGATGTTTTCTGAACAACAAATGGTCCCTTCTGGCTCTAAACAACAAATTCCATTGCCAGTACTTGGTTATGTTCTATGTTTGTGGGGAACAACATTTGAATTATTTGAAGAAATTGGCAAAATTGTTGCGGATAAAGAATCAAATTCTCCTAGCGGACAATATATTTTACGGATAAATTTAGGAGAATTAGGTTCAACAATTAAGCTTGATACCGAAAAACGCCAAGAAAGGCTTAAAAAGTTAAAGACTAGATTTAGACAAGGAATAATTAATTACTTTAGTTTACAAAACCAAATTTCCCCTATCAAAAAAAACAAATCTGAAAATTTAAAAACGTTTAGTGACTTAAAAGAATCAAAAAAAAGTAATGACTTAGAAAAAAATGTACGAACACTTTATGAGTGGCTGTGTTTTTTTAGATGTGCGCATTTGATGTCAAAGAAGCAAGTTAAAGAACTGTTTGATGAAAATGTAAAAAAAGCTTATAAAATAATGGAGATAGATAAAATGGATAGTGATTATTTAGTAGAGCAAGTATATGACGGTTGGGGGAGAATTGCTGCGGAAGAACAAGCACAAGCGGCAGAAGCGCGTGCCAATAAAGCGGAAGAAGAACTGAAGAATATAAAACAATATTTGCAGACTCAAGGAATTAAGATTCCTGATTTCAACAATTCAGCAGAACAAGTGCAACCAAAAGAAGGGAAAAAGTTAGCCGAAAAACAACCACAGGTAGCTAAATCTTCCACAAGTAAAATAAGTCCACGCAAAAGTTCAAAAGTCTCTAAAGGGTAGAAATTCTCGAGCAGTCCCTGCTTCGCAAGGGAAAACGCGCCGCAGGAGGTAACACTAGTTTAACAAAAGCATGTTACCGCTTAGTTAAAAAAGTTTAGCAGGGCATTGTTTGCAAAATTGCCAATGCGTCCTCGAGTAATTTCCTGCCTCTTCATCGATATTTGTAAACCATTTGTAAACTTATTCTTTTTTTTGAGTTTTTTCGATCAAAGAGATTGACTTCGCTTGATACAAAGTACATTTATAATAAATTCGATTCCCCAAATACACCTAACCTTAGGAGAGAAACACGCCGGTGTATCACCTAATGACCTGTTAAATGTATGCCAAAAGCATGGTATAGTGCGGTTCAATCCAAGAGATGATGGAATGTTTAAAGAACGGGTATTGCACTCTTCTGAAAATACAACAAAAAGCTGGCTGGAAGTTATTTTTAAACTGCATTTTAAAGAACTTTGGGAACGGTCGGCTATTAATGAACATCCAAATCTTGATGTTAAAACCAAAAATTTTGAAATACACTCAGAATTCGTAAATCAGACGGTGGAAAGCATTTCTGGTTTAACTAAGGCTCTAATGGTATAGAGATGAATACTCCTCAACATTTGCAAGTTGATTCACGTTATTTCGCCAAATGGGAATTATTTGATATTACAACAAATGAAGCAGTTGATCATAATCAGATACCTCAATGTTCTCCATTATGCAAAGATATACTAAACAGGGGAGTTGAGGCTTTTGCAGAAATGCAAGTAAGATACCAAGAAAATTTTGGCAGTAGAGTAGTAATTTATAATTATCTTCTTCAAAATCCTAACGATAAAATAGACCACAAAGGCGCTTCTTCATCTGAAGGTTCCCTGCCATTTTCTCACATTGGACTGGGGCTTTGTGCGCATGATAGAAAAATTGTAAATAAAAACATTCCAAATGATCAACGGGAATTAGCAAAAACAATTAAAATATGGTCAGGAGATTTAGACATTGATCCATCCCGTGGAATTGGCACATCATTAATGAATGTATTTTTAGGTTCCCCTATTAAGAAAAAGTTAAAAAAACAATCCGATGAGGATTTTAAAAAACAAATTAATAACGAATTATTAGTTTTGAGACAAAAAATAGCACGGTATTATGGATATGGTGATGGAGTATTTGATGAATATGATTCAATTCCATCTCAACTGGTTCTGGTATATGACTGGCTAGTTTATTTTGGATTTGGAGAGGTTTTAAGCGACGATTTTGTAGAACAAATAAAAACAAATGAAATAAAAGAGGCATTAAAAAGTATGGAGATAAATATAGATAACATTGGAAAGAACGATGTCATTAATCAGATGTCTAGTCTCTGGTTCGATAACGAAGAAGTTCAAGCAATTAAAGATCAGGCTGATAACGAAAAAGCTCGTGCTGATAAAGCGGAAGAAGAAAAAAAACAAGTTGAGCAAGAAAACAAGAAATTGAGGGAAGCAATAAGACAAGCTTGCAGTAATGGTAGATTAGACAAAGGATTGATTGAAGCACTAGGGATTGAAGAAGGTTCTAACCATCCCATAGGTGTACTGGACGCAGATTCACAGGCAACAATATCGAAACCTATGAATAGTAGACATGCGTCAATAAGCAGGAAAAGGAAATAAAAAATTCTAGTATTTTTATTAAAAGCTTTAGTCATAACTGTGGGAGGTTCTCCTGGTTGTGTCTGAGGTTTTTAGTACAGCTGTTGGTTCGGTAGTTTTTTAAGGTAATTATTTTTAATGGTTCTATTATGTGTTGTTTTGTGAATTAGATGTATTTACTTACACGTAAGTTAACTACCGTAATAACTAATATTACTTCAGTAAGTTATTTAAAGCGAAATGTCGTTTTTAATTGTAATATTTTGTGTGTTGCAATCTATAGAATTTTTTAGTTGAGGTATGAAATATTGACGGTTCTATATGTAAAAATTTACTGTCCCTTCCAACTAAGAAATCACTTCTATGCGAAGGATGTTAATTGTATAGTTTTTTGTAACTTGTTTTTTGTGGAATTTTTAGGCACAGACAATTTTTAAGTACGGTTATGTTGAATAATTCAAATCAAGGAAATAAAGAAAAATTATATTTTCTTGTGTCGCACCTGGTTATGAAATAAGTATCTTACCAATGTAAGTGTCAGATGTAATGTTATGATTGACAGCATAAAAGTTCGTGGGGCTAAAGTTCATAATTTAAAAAATATTAATGTAGATGTCCCATTGAATAAAATCGTTGGAATTGCTGGTGTGTCTGGTTCAGGGAAATCTTCGTTGGCGTTAGGGGTATTATACGCTGAAGGATCAAGGCGCTACCTAGAGTCACTTTCTACTTATACTCGTAGGCGCATGACACAAGCAGAGAAAGCGCAGGTAGATGATGTATTATATATTCCAGCAGCACTAGCTTTGCGACAACGTTATGTGGTGCCAGGAATCCGCAGCACATTTGGCACAGGAACAGAGCTCTTAAACAGTCTTAGGTTGATGTATTCGCGATTAGCTCATCACCGTTGCCCAAATGGGCATTATCTTGAGCCGTCGTTTTCTGTAGCGGCTGAACAACGATTAAAATGTCAAATATGTGGTGCTGAATTTTATGCACCATCAGCAGAAGAATTAGCATTCAATAGTCAGGGTGCATGCAAGACATGTCATGGCACAGGAATAGTAAATATAATTGATCAATCTACCCTTGTTCCTGATGAATCGCTTTCTATTGATGAAGGAGCGGTATTGCCATGGAATTCATTAATGTGGTCATTAATGGTTGATGTTTGCCGTGCTATGGGCGTGCGCACTGATATTCCATTTCGTGATTTAACAGGTAAAGAAAAAGATATAGTTTATAATGGTCCAGCAGAAAAGAAGCATATTTTTTATAAGTCGAAAAATTCTAATCAGGTCGTCGAACTGGATTTCACTTATTATAATGCTACATATACGGTAGAAAATGCGCTGTCGAAAGTAAAAGATGAACAAGGCATGAAGCGCGTAGAAAAATTTTTAAAGCAAGAAACGTGTCATGATTGTCATGGTAGTCGCTTATCAGAAGCAGCTAGAGCACCAAAGTTATGTAGTATTTCACTTGATCAAGCTTGTGAAATGCCTCTTGCAGACCTTATTCATTGGGTAAATGAAGTGCCGAAAACGCTAAAAGACACAATGCGTCCGATGGCAGAAAGTATTTGCACTGCATTCAAAGATACTGCTCAAAGATTACTTGATTTAGGGCTTGGATATTTAGCACTTGACCGTGCGACTTCGACATTGTCAACTGGGGAGCGGCAAAGGATGCAATTAGCACGTGCTGTGCGTAATAGAACAACAGGTGTTTTATATGTTTTAGATGAACCATCTATTGGATTACATCCTTCTAACATAGTTGGTCTAAGCGGGGTTATGCATGATTTAGTAGCTGATGGTAATTCTGTTGTAGTTGTCGATCATGATACACAATTGCTTTCAGAAGTCGATTGGATGATTGAGATGGGACCACAAGCAGGAGTGAATGGAGGAAGAGTTATTGTTGAGGGAACAATTTTTGACATAAAAAATAATACTAAGTCGATGATTGGGCCATTTTTTTCAAAAAATCCAGCAAGTATAGTGAGAAATCGTTCAAATGTAAGCCAAATGTTTGATTATGGAACAATTTACTTATCGACGACAAATATTCATACTGTTAAGCCACTAGAAGTAAAAATCCCCAAGGGGCGATTAACTGTTATTACCGGTGTATCTGGCTCAGGTAAAACAACTCTTATATTAGAGAGCTTAGTTCCGGCGATAGAAGCTATATTAGGCAATGGAAAATTTCCAAAACATGTTATTTCTGCTGAAGCGAATGGTATTGAGCGAATTAAACTAATTGACGCAACTCCAATTGGCATAAACGTACGTTCCACTGTAGCGACATATGCGAATGTACATGATGAGTTGCGTAAAATTTTTGCAAGGACTGCTGCAGAAAAGCACGTTTGGTATAAATCTGGTGATTTCTCTTATAATACTGGTAAGTTGCGTTGTCCTGTGTGTGATGGTACTGGTATTATAAATCTTGATGTACAATTTTTACCGGATGTAGAAGTTACTTGTCCAGAATGTCGCGGTTCAAGGTATAGTAAGCAAGCTGGTGATATAAAATATGTTAATAAATCTGGCATATCTTATTCTTTGCCAGAGTTGATGGATATGGATATTGATTCTGCGTTACATATTTGTGAAGAGTTTAGGGTCATTTATCAACGCTTAAAAGTTTTAAAAGATTTAGGGCTTGGATATTTAACGTTAGGGGAAGAGACTCCGAGTTTATCTGGTGGAGAAGCGCAGCGTTTAAAATTAGCTAGTGAGATGGGAAAGGTTCAACATCGTTCCATTTTTGTATTTGATGAGCCGACAATTGGATTACATCCATTAGATGTTCAAACTTTACTAAGAATTTTTCAAACACTTATTGTAAGTGGGGCGACTGTTATTGTAATTGAGCATGACTTAGATGTTATTCGGAACGCTGATTATATCATTGATATGGGGCCTGGTGGTGGAGAAGATGGTGGAACTATTGTAGCTATTGGTACCCCTGAAGAAGTTGCTGCTAATCCAGCAAGTATTACTGGGAGATATTTGTGATATATTTAGATGTGAAAGTAATTTTTATTAAGAAATTTAAATAAATGTACTTGTATTATATTTGAGTAAATAATTATAATGTTAAGGACGCTTTTAATTAAAAGGTGATTTTTTTTAATTAGGTTTAAAAAGTGGCAGCTGTAATTTAAAGGTTTGTTATTTTCTGTATTTGTTTTCATGGTCGGGATGACTGGATTCGAACCAGCGACTTCTACGTCCCGAACGTAGCGCTCTACCAGGCTAAGCTACATCCCGATTGAGTGCAATCGGTATCATTTAGAAAAATAATTGCAAGCTATATCTGTGTGTCGACAGGTAAGTATGGATATATATTTTTTCACAAAATTCAACGAATGATTTAGCAGTGTAACATTTTTATTTTAAATAACTCTTGTATAAGTTAGTTTTTGCTTTA
>CBCPNC010000091.1:0-15549 GCA_965120425.1 uncultured Opitutia bacterium | reverse complement strand
AAGAAGAAGAAATAAGAGACTCTGAGCTTTTTTTTGAAGAAGTTAACGGCAAAGAACTTAGCACAGATATCATCGACGACGCCCCCCAGAAAAACGATTGGAACTTATGCAGGGTATATGTAAGGCGCTATCGTTATTAGATAAAGCTCACATTGTGCATAGAGATTTAAAATTAGGCAATATAATGATTGACAATACCGGAAATGCTCGCCTCATCGATTTAAGGTTTGCAATAGATATTGATAATCCCGAACAATTTGATAAGGATAAAGACACATTAGACTATTCTAAACTCTATAATAAATATTGTGCCCCTATAGAAACTTTTTGTGAACCAGAAATTTCAAAAAATAAACTATTTCAATACTCATACGATATATACGGACTAGGGATGATGACATTACCACTACTTTTTGGTAAATCCGGAGAACAAGTAACCGATAGTTACTTTCAGAATTTTCATCATTCCGCGAATGGAAAAAATGGGCAAGAAATACGACGAACATTAAATGCACATCAAATATTACTACTTGAACATGAACAATTTTACAAGGACATAGATAAAAACGTGGATGAATGCAATGGGAAACAGCCTACAGATAAAAAATATTCTTCAGACCAAATAGAAAAAATAAAACAATTAATGCGAGATATGCTTAGCCATACACCTACATTACGTCCACACGCAGACAAGGTATCAGAGAAAATCAAAGAAATAATTGGACCAGAAAAACCAGAACAAGCGTTACCTAAAGATTTAGCATAAAATTACAAATATTTTTATAAATTGTCTAAGTTTTTAAACAGCAAGTCATATACCAGTAAGCTTGTTTATTTTTACAAAAAAACAAAAAAAAACTTGATTTCATAAAATATCCATCTAATGCATATGATTATGAACGTAAAAAATATCCCCCAATCACACCCTGCATTAACTTATCGGCAAAATCCAGAAGAAGAATTGCCTATAAAACCTAATAGGCAAAATAACCATGCCAAAGCCTCAGATCTCAATTCATTAAAAATTCTTGGTACTGGCACAGATGGCAAAGTAAACAAAGTGCACTTATCTTTAAGATTTGACTCTAAACCATTAGATACTTTTGTGGCAAAAAAAATTTTTAATGACCTACGCGTTTTTAACATTGAAAAACAATTTTATGAAGAACTAAACACTCAACTAAATTCCCAAAATTCTTACGATAAATATGCACAGGAATTTATTACTGGATACAAAGGTTATGAAAATTCATTAGAAAAACCGGCTATATTCTTAGAATTAGGTGACACAGATTTAACAACAAAATTAGAAGCGGAATGCGAAGTAAACTCTAGCCCTCAACAGTGTGCTGATGAAAATTCAAATGCAAATTGCCCACAAAAACATGATAACAGAAACACAAAAATACAAAACAAAGCTATACACATTGCACAAATTGCAGCTGGACTTCATAATTTACATACCCACGGAATAATACATAGAGATTTAAAACCTGAGAATATTATATTAAAAACAACTGAACCAAAAAAATTTCACAACACTGCCAATACATCCGAAACTCCTACCACTAATACCATTTTAAATGCCAAAATAACAGACCTAGGGTCAGCTACGGAAATTGAAAATATTAGTAATGAACATATGGCAACTATATCTCATTGCTATTGTGCTCCTATAGAAATATTTAAATTCATTAAATCTCATGGTCGTAAAAATTTCAATGAAAAAGCTGAAGAAGAATTAAAGCATATGTTGCAACCTTATTATGACATTCCAGGGCTAGCAAATCTAATTCTTATAAATTTTTTAGGAAATACTGACTTAGGGATAGAAGTTTTAAGAAAAATATTTAATTTTGCACCCCACACTGATTTTGAAGGAAATATCGCAAATAGAAATATCTTATATCATCTTTTGTCTAACAATGAATCCGGAGAACTTGCCCTAGCAAAGGCAACGTTAAGTAGCGAGCTTGAAAGCTGTTCAAAAAAAGAAGATAGCAATACAAATTCTGATCTATTTCTTATACTTAATTTACAAAACATACTAGATGAAAATGATCCCAACGAGTCTAACGACAAACCAATACTCAACTATCTAAATGATGCCCATATTAATGATCTTAAATTATCTGACGAAGAATTAGAATTTATAAGACAAATTTGTTTACTTTGTCTTGATGAAGATCCTCAAAAACGTCCAACCGCTGCACAAGTCGGCGAATATTTTGAATTATTTGCTGCTGGATGCAATGACTTCCAATTGGCCAAACAACTAGTTGAAGAAGATCGTCCAAAGAATTGTATCATTCAAAAATCAAAATCTGAAACAAAAGATGCTAATACATCAAATTCCACAGACCAAGAATCCAGCCCACAAGAATTAAACATTTCTAGTTCGAACTCAACAGGGAACATACTCACTACAAATACATAACTAAAAATTTTATACTCTTACTCTATGATCAAAAATATATATACACAAATAGCGGGAAATATCGATAAATGTACTTCATCAAAACTAAATTATGATCAATTTAAACAAATACTATTAAACAATAATTGTTTTTTAATTCCGACCCAATTCCCAATCTTCCCTGCGAAAAGCATAGCGACTGATTCTTCTTGTAAGCCATATGAAAACGAAGGCACGTATGGGCAAGTGCGAAAATGCCAATTAATTATACCAGAAAAGGGAACAATAAAATCTAAAGCTGACAACTCAAAAAATAATTTCTCGAAAAACAATGCGCTGAATTGGAATGCAATGCATAAAATGTTTAAATGTAAACCAAATAGCAGTAGTATTTGTCGAGAAATTGAAATGAATGAAACTTTAATACAACCAAATGAAAACTTCAATGAAAAAAACTTTTATAATCAGCAAGCACGTGAATTTATTACCAAATGTTATGGTATTATATCTAATGACGAAAATCAATTTACTGGAATGATATTTAAGAAGGAAGATGGATCATCACTGGATAAATGTTCCTCATTGCAAAATGCACCATTAATTCAAAAAATTAAAGTAATGCAACAAATTGCAGATGGATTACATGTTATACATTCTCATGATATGATACACACTGATCTCGGCACTAGAAATATCATGATAAGTAACACAAACAAAGGTTATAAAGCTACTATAATAGATTTAGGTAACGCTGAAAAAATCACTAACAAAGACTCCTTGCCTTTAAATGCTTCATATTGCGCTCCAACAGAAGCATACTTAATTCTCAAAAAATACAAAGATTCTAAAAAAAATTATAGTGTACCAACTTTACAAAAAATGTTTATGCCTATCTTTAGACCATGGAAATGGAAAAAAACTAAAGCCCAAACCAAGCAAAAAATTAATGAGTTAAAAGGACAAAAACAAAAAGAACTGCGAAACTTAAAAAACTCTTCTTTTGATATCCCTAGCTTGGGATACTTAATGATAAAAGTCTGTTTTTCATCTGACATCTGGGAAAATTTATCTTTAATCAATCACAACGATTTTGAATCAAATATCGCTGCTAGAAACCTTATCAAGTCAGCAATTGATGATATAACTAAAGTTGATCTACAACGATTTCGTAAAGATTGCAATCTATTAACCTCCAAAGAAAAAGATGAAATCTTTAATTTATTAAGAGCATTACAAGAAAGAAAAATTAACCTATTTACATATCTAAATAACCCATCTGTACTAAAATATAGAAATACTTCGCAAGCACAACAAAACAATAATAACAAAAATAAAATGAGTGATGAACAAGTAGAATTTTTAAGACAAATGTTTCTAGCGTGTGTTGATGAAAATCCTGAAACTCGTCCAACTGCTGCACAAATCGGAGAGTGCTTCGAATTATTCGAAGCCGGATATACCGATTTTAATCAAGCAATTAAATTAGCAAAATTTGACCGACCAAATCTTTTCGAAGAAAATCATGTTAAAAACGACGCAGAAAAAGCATCGACTTTAACACAAGACTCTGATTCATCAGATGATGATATGACAGAACCTGAGGCAGATGTAACAAATGATACCTCATTTTCGTTAACCATAAACGATGAACCAATAATCAGTAAGATTACAAAGATTACACATAACAAATCACAAATCAAAACATCAACTATTGAATCTCCAAAAATCAAAGAATCATTAAATTTCGAAAAAACATCACTCTTTGAAAAAATAAAAGCAATAAGTAAATTCACCCTAGAATTTTTTAAAAAATTTTTCAATTCTGAATACAATCCACTGTTGCCTCATTTTTTATTAACTTGTACTGTACTAGCAGCTTTAGTAAAAAACTATTATGTAAATAGACAGAGTAATATAATTTAAAACTAAATTTTTATCCTAAATTAAATATTGACGTTTCGAAATCACCATGCAAATTCCTGAGGTCTGGTCTTCGAGTGATTCTTATGGATTACTGTGGGCAAATGCCCTTGTAGCTCAGTTGGCAGAGCGCATCCTTGGTAAGGATGAGGTCGGCGGTTCAAATCCGCTCGAGGGCTCCAGTTTTATTAAATTTTATACAAATAAGGAACATAATGGCAAAAGAAACATTCGAGAGGACAAAGCCTCACGTTAACGTTGGTACAATTGGTCACGTCGATCATGGAAAGTCAACACTTACAACTGCTATACTGAAGGTTCAGTCTGATAAGGGCTTAGCAGAATTTAAATCATACGCAGATGTTACTAAGGGTGGTACTGTGCGTGATGCTAGCAAAACTGTAACAATTGCAGTTTCCCATGTAGAATATGAAACAGACAATAGGCACTATGCACACGTAGATTGCCCAGGGCATGCTGATTTCGTAAAAAATATGATCACTGGTGCTGCACAAATGGATGGAGCAATTTTAGTGGTTAGTGCATATGATGGACCTATGCCTCAAACACGTGAACACATATTATTAGCTCGTCAAGTTGGCGTTCCAAATATCGTAGTTTTCCTAAATAAAATCGATTTACTGGATGATCCAGAATTGCTGGATCTCGTCGAAATGGAGGTACGTGATCTTTTAACAAAATACGAATATAAAGGAGACGATATAACAATCATTCGTGGATCTGCACTAGCTGCACTAGAAGGCAAACCAGAAGGAATAAAAGCTATCGATGAACTGCTAGCAGCCTTAGATAAAGATATTCCTACTCCAACACGTGAAATTGATAAGCCTTTCTTAATGTCCGTTGAAGATGTATTTTCTATTACTGGACGCGGAACTGTAGCAACAGGAAGAATTGAACGTGGATGCATAAAAGTTGGTGAAGAAGTAGAAATCGTTGGGCTTAGTGAAACCCGTAAAACAACATGTACTGGTATCGAAATGTTCCGCAAGCTACTTGATCAAGGACAAGCCGGTGATAATGTCGGGATATTATTGCGTGGTATTGAAAAAGACCAAGTGGAAAGAGGGAATGTATTGGCAAAACCAGGTTCTATTCACCCACACACAAAAGCAAAAGCTGAAGTATACGTATTAACAAAAGATGAAGGTGGACGTCACACTCCATTCTTTAATGGATATCGACCACAGTTTTACTTTGGAACTGCTGACGTAACAGGAATAGTACATCTTCCTGAAGGAACTGAAATGGTAATGCCTGGTGATAATCTTGGTGCAGAAATCGAACTACAAAAACCAATAGCTATGGAAAAAGGGCAAAGGTTTGCTATTCGTGAAGGTGGACGCACAATCGGTGCCGGACGTATTACAGAAATAATCGCTTAAAAACGATCAAAAAACGTAAGAGATTGTCCTCTTACGTTGAAAAATTTAGGGGAATAGTTCAATTGGTAGAGCAACGGTCTCCAAAACCGTAAGTTGGGGGTTCGAGTCCCTCTTCCCCTGCCAAAATATCAACTAACCAACCAATGAATTTTTTTACTAAAATTAAACAATTTTTTTCAGAAATCATCACTGAATTAAAAAAGACGACATGGCCAACTAAAAAGGCCCTTCAACATGCCACCTGTATTGTTATCATTACTATGTTTTTATTGGGATCCTACGTTAGCATCGTAGATTTTGTTTTATTTAACAGTATAAAATTTATTAATTTCTTGGCAAGATAATGGAAAGCAAGGGGATTTCGACTATGAATACAGAATTATCTGAGCCACAGTGGTTTACTTTACAGACATTATCAAATCAAGAGTATAAAGTAAAAACGAACTTAGAAACCATAATAAAAGAGCATAATCTGGAAGATACCATCTTAGAAATTTTAATTCCATCAGAAAAAATCTCAGAAGTAAAGAATGGAAAGAAACACACACGTATACGTAAATTTTACCCAGGATATGTTTTTATACATATGTACATGTATGATAAAAATGGTGAAATTCGGCAAACTGTTTGGCAGTTAATAAGGAATGCCAATGGCGTGGTTCGGTTTGTAGGAAATAACAATCCAATAGCTCTAAAACCAGCAGAAATCAACGGAATTCTTGATAAAATCCATGCGTCCGAAGGGAAAAGTATACCAAAAGTATCGTTTGAAGTCGGTAATATCGTAAAAATCAACGACGGTCCATTTTTAAACTTGACAGGAGAAATAGAAGCTATTGATACTGAGGCTGGCAAGCTCAAAGTACAAGTGTCAATGTTTGGTAGATTGACACCTGTTGATCTTGAGTTTTGGCAAGTAAACCACAGTGACGAAGAAAACAATTAAAATCTTTTAAGGAAAAACATGGCAAAAAAAGTTGTTAAAGAAATTAAGCTACAACTTCCAGCTGGAGCAGCTAATCCAGCACCTCCTGTTGGACCTGCACTTGGTGCAGCTGGAATAAATATAATGGGATTTTGTAAAGAATTTAACGCCAAAACAAAAGATCAAAACGGATTAATACTTCCTGTAGTCATATCCGTTTACGCTGATAAATCTTTCAGTTTTATTTTAAAATCCCCACCAGCATCGGTATTATTAAAAAAAGCAGCTGGTTTAACAAAAGGATCAGGGGTACCAAACCGTAATAAAGTCGGCACTGTAACACAAGCGGATGTCATGGAAATCGCCAAAACAAAAATGGAAGATTTAAATGCTAATGATATTGAAGCTGCGGCTAAAATAATAGCTGGTACAGCAAGAAGTATGGGAATAGATGTCATCTAACAATTTTTTATTATGAAAAAGTCAAGCAAAAGACATATTCAAGCGCAGGAGGTCGGAAATTTAAAAATAGAGTATTCTATTTCAGAGGCCGTTGAACTGCTACATAAAATGCCCAAAGCACGGTTCGATGAAACTGTTTCATTATCACTGCATTTAGGTGTAGATCCTAAACAAAGTGATCAAATGGTACGTGGAACAGTTGCATTGCCAAATGGTAGCGGGAAGGTTGTACGTGTACTAGCATTTACTAATAATCCAGAAGCAGCAATTAAAGCAGGCGCCGATTTCGCAGGATTAGATGACATGTTGGAAAAAATTTCAAATGGGTGGCTTGGATTTGATGTTGCAGTTGCTACAACATCTGCTATGAGAGATGTACGTTCTGTAGCTAGAATATTGGGACCACGTGGATTAATGCCAAATCCTAAGAGCGGTACCGTCACTGATGACATTGAAGAAGCAATAAGAGCGGTAAAATCTGGACGTATAGAGTTTAAAATGGATAAGACCGCCAATATCGCCATTACTGTTGGTAAAGTATCATTCAGCGATGAAAAATTAATTCAAAATATTGAAGCAGCTATTGAAGTATTATCTCATTTACGTCCACCAGAATTTCGCGGAAAATTTATAAAGTCCATGGTACTAAATGCAACTATGAGTCCGGGAATAAAGTTATTACAGAAGATCTATTCACAGTTCTAATTCAAGGAGAAATATCAATGAGAAACGAGAAGAGACTTTTAGCGCAATGGATCTGTAGGCAATTAGATAAATCAAATTATGTTTTCATTGCTGATTTTTCTAAAGTAACAGTTAAAGAAATAGCAGCATTAAGAAATGAACTTAGAAAAAAATCTGGTGAATATCATGTAGTAAAAAATTCTATTTTAAAAGCTGCGATAAGTGAACGTGAGTTGCCAAACATTGATCATCTATTATCCGGACAAAATGCCATCGTGGTTGGCGGGAATACTCCTTCAGAAGTCGCTAAAATATTAAAAAATTTTTATAAAGACTCAAAAGAAGAAAAATTTGCCATCAAAGGTGGAATCTTAGATAAGATTACTTTATCTATTGATGAGATTAATACACTGGCTGATTTACCTTCAATTGAAGTTTTGCGTGGTCAATTGTTGTCACTATTAAATGCACCTGCTCAAAAATGTGTGCGTTTATTCAATGCAGTTCCACAAAGTGTTTTAAATGTCTTACAAGCAAAAGTTGACAAAAAATAATTTTTTATAAATAAAAACTAGATCGCGCTAGGAGAATATTCTCTTAAACAGATCTCTATGAGTAGATCACTAGCTTGGTCGATGGAGAATAAAAAAATGGCAAATATTACAAAAGAAGAAGTTATTGAATGGTTAAGTTCACAATCTGTACTGGAAATCGCAAGTCTGGTCAAAGAACTTGAAGAAAAATGGGGTGTTAGTGCCGCTGCTCCTGTCGCTGTTGCAGCTGCACCTGTTGCTACCGGAGGAGCAACTCCAGCTCAAGAAGAACAAACCGAATTTTCAGTAGTTTTAAAGTCTGCAGGTGATAAAAAGATTGAAGCTATCAAGGTTGTGCGTGAAATTACTGGTCTTGGATTAAAAGAAGCAAAAGACCTTGTTGAAGGAGCACCTAAACCTGTCAAAGAAGGAGTTTCTAAATCTGAAGCAGATGAAATCAAATCTAAATTAGAAGCTACTGGTGCTGCAGTTGAAATTAAATAAGTCTCAAATTTTTAAGATCAAAAAAATTCCGTGGCTTTCAAAATCATCACAATTTTGTTGTGATTTTGATGAGCTACGTTTTGTTATTTAAGTAAAGTTCACTTTTATTAATTCTATTATATTATTATCTACAATCATCATACAGTATGGCAGAAAACTATCGCGTTAGTTTTGGGAAATTAAAAGAGGTTATAACGCCGCCTTATCTTATAGAAAATCAGATTAGTTCATTTAAGGAATTTTTACAATCAGACGTTGAGGTTGCTAAAAGGGAAAACATCGGGCTGGAATCAGTGTTTCGAAGCTCATTCCCAATACTTAGTTACGATGGAAATGTATCTTTAGATTATGTGCAATATCGCATTGATGTTCCAAAACACACAGAAGATTTTTGTATAAAAGAAGGGATAACATATGGTGCACCACTATATGTAACTTTGCGACTCACTAGTGCAGATGAATCTCGTGAAGAAGAAATTTTCATGGGAGAAATGCCCATTATGAGTAAACGTGGATCGTTTATTATTAGCGGTAGTGAACGCGTAGTTGTCAGTCAATTACACCGCTCACCTGGTATCTGTTTTGAAATCACACAACACACTAGTGGGAAAAATTTATACGCATTTAGAATAATGCCAGATAGAGGTACATGGATAGAAGTACAATCTGATCAAAATGACCTTTTGTACGTTTATCTTGATCGTAGGCGCAGACGTCGTAAGTTTTTATTAACTACCATGTTACGCGCATTTGGCCACAGTTCAGATTACGATATTATTTCTCTATTTTATACTGTTCATGAAGCTCGTATAGACGATTTACTAAAAAAAGATTCTTTCATTGATCTTGTGTTAACGGACGATATTATTGACGTGCAACACGGCATCGTATTAGCTCGTGCTTACGACAATATCGGTAGAACATTACTTAAAAGCTTTAAAGAAGCTGGTATAGAAAAGGTTTCTTATGCTGACACCTCTATTGATAACGGGCTAATTATCCGCAGCTTAAAAAAAGATCCAGCACATAACGAAGAAGAAGCTTTAATTGAAATATATAAACTTTTACGGCTAGGTGAACCAATTAACATACAAAATGCTAAAGCATTTTTAGCAAGAAATTTCATGGATAAAAAACGTTACGATCTTAGTCAAATCGGACGTTATAAATTAAATCGAAAATTAGGCTTAAATAAAGATCTTGATGATCGCATTATTTCTGCAGAAGATATAGTCGCAGCAACGAAATATCTATGCCAGTTAAGAAACGGTAAAGGAATTATTGATGACATCGATAATCTTGGAAGTCGGCGTGTTCGCGGTGTGGGAGAATTATTAGTTAATCAATGTCGCGTAGGATTAGCTCGCATGGAACGTGTTATTCGTGAACGAATGTCATTATTCGATCAAAGTGTTGATATGTTAACACCACAAAAATTGTTAAATCCTAAATTATTGATGTCTGTTATTCGCGACTTTTTTGCACGCAGTCAGTTGTCACAGTTTATGGACCAAATTAATCCATTATCAGAAATTGCACACAAGCGTCGACTATCAGCGCTGGGACCAAATGGGTTAAATCGTGAACGTGCTGGCTTGGAAGTACGTGACGTACATTCTTCGCATTATGGTCGCATATGCCCTATAGAAACTCCGGAAGGAGCGAATATTGGGCTTATTAATTCATTAAGTACATACGCTAGAATTAATAAATTTGGCTTTATAGAAACTCCTTACCGTATAGTAAAAAATGGACATGTCACTGATGAAGTCGTTTATTTGAACGCAGATGATGAAGAAGGGAAAATCATTGCACAAGCGAATTCCGAAATGGATGAAAATGACAATTTAGTTGGGAAAGTTGCAGTGCGTAAATCAAATGAACTTCTCGATGTATCCCCTTCTGAAGTCGATTATATGGATGTTTCACCTAAACAAGTAATATCCGTAGCAGCTGGATTAATTCCATTTCTAGAACACGATGATACTAGCCGAGCACTTATGGGAGCAAATATGCAACGTCAAGGTGTACCATTATTACTTACAGAAGCACCTTTGGTCGGAACTGGTATAGAACAAAAAATCGCTCATGATTCAGGGCACGTCGTTTTAGCAACAAAAGCAGGTATCGTAGCTTCCGTTGATAGTAATAAAATTGTCGTATCTAGAGATGGGAAATTACCTGCAAATTTTGATGCTAGCAAAAATAACAACAAAGACATACAAGTTTACAAGTTACGCAAATATCTTCGTTCCAATGCTGCAACTTGCTTTAATCAACATCCAATTGTTTCTAAACATCAAAAAATAGAAGAAGGCGATGTATTAGCTGATGGAGCTTCTATCGATCATGGAGAACTAGCTCTCGGGAAAAATGTTCTCGTAGCATTCATGCCATGGAATGGATATAATTTCGAAGATGCTGTTATCCTTAGCGAAAGAATGATAACTGATGATGTTTTTACTTCTATTCACATTGACGAATATGAAATAACTGCACGAGATACAAAACTTGGGTTTGAAGAAATTACACGAGACATTCCAAATGTTGGCGATGAAGCTTTAAAAAATCTCAATCGTGATGGCATCATAAAAATTGGAGCAGAAGTAAAACCAGGAGATATACTCGTCGGGAAAATTACCCCGAAAACGGAAACTGATCTTGCTCCAGAAGAAAAATTATTGCGGGCAATATTTGGAGAAAAAGCAGCAGATGTTAAAGATTCTTCACTAATCGCACCTGCTGGTTGCTATGGTACTGTTATGGATGTAAAAATTTCCAGTGGAACAGATAATGAAAAAGAAGATATTTCAGAATCGGAATGCCGTCGTAGAGTAAAAAAAATTAACGAAGAATTCCGTACACAAGCTGATCAAATACGAGATGATTTAACAGAAGCATTTTCTAGCATATTACTTGGAGAAAAAATTCCATTAGACATCATCGACACTGATACAGGTGAAACCATATTAGCAGCTAACAGAAAAATAACAAAGACATTGTTACGCCGATTAGCAGCAAGTGGACGTAACATCGATATGCCGATGTCGCCAGTGAAGAATAAAATCTTTGAAATAATCGATCAGTTTCAGTCCAGGTTTGATGATCTTGAAGAAGAGCGGCTCAGAAAAATTGAAGCTGTTGAATCGGGGAACCTCGATGAAAGTGGAATAATTAAAAATGTCAAAGTATACATTGCCAATAAACGTAAAATACAAGTTGGTGATAAAATGGCAGGTAGACACGGAAATAAAGGGGTAGTATCGCGTATTGTTAAGCGTGAAGACATGCCATTTTTACCGGACGGACGTCCAATAGACATCATATTAAACCCACTTGGAGTTCCAAGTCGTATGAACGTTGGACAGGTTTTAGAAACTTACCTCGGTGCTGCATGTAAAAAATTGGGAATAAAAATTGCAACACATGTATTTGATGGTGCAAGTGAAAAACAAATCCAAGAATTAATGCAAAAAGCAGACCTGCCAATTGATGGAAAAACAGAACTATTCGATGGATGTACTGGTCAAAAATTCGATCAAAGAGTAATGGTTGGATATATATATATGATGAAACTAAATCATCTGGTTGCTGATAAAGTACACGCTCGAGCAGTTGGGCCTTATAGTTTAATTACGCAACAACCATTAGGGGGACGTGCACAATACGGTGGTCAAAGATTTGGAGAAATGGAAGTATGGGCAATGGAAGCTTATGGTGCAGCTTATACATTACAGGAGCTTTTAACTGTAAAATCTGATGATTCCCACGGAAGAACTAAAATATATGAGTCAATTGTTAAAGGTGATACCTCTTTAGATGCAGGAATTCCACAGTCATTTAATGTACTAATGAAAGAATTACAAGGATTGTGCCTCGATATACGTCTCGAAAAAGACCAACCATTAGATATGTAAATAACACTAAACAAAATTTACTTAAATGAATAATCAAAGTGCAAAAGAAATTTTTGGATTCAGTTCTGACAGTAATTACAGCCAAGTAAGTATAGCTGTTGCTTCACCAGATGTCATACGCTCTTGGTCACGTGGTGAAGTAAAAAATCCTGAAACTATAAATTATAGAACATTTAAACCCGAACCGGGAGGGTTGTTTTGTCAAAAAATCTTTGGTCCAGTCAGGGATTATGAGTGTGCTTGCGGAAAGTATAAGCGAATAAAATACAAAGGTGTAGTTTGTGAACGTTGTGGTGTTGAAGTAACAGTATCCCGCATTCGTCGTGAAAGTATGGGGCATATCGAATTAGCTGTTCCAATCGCTCATATTTGGTTCCTAAAAAGTCTACCAAGTAGATTAGGGCTAATGTTAGATATGACAGCCAAAGACCTTGAAAAGGTTATTTATTATGAAAGCTACATGGTAATTGATCCAGGTGAAGCACCATTAACTGAAAATCAATTAATCAGTGCACAAGAATATTCGCAACTCTTAGAAGAATACGGGGAAGATTCTTTTGATGCAAAAATTGGAGCTGCAGCTGTACGTGATGCACTAACAAAGATAGATCTTAATGAATTATCAGATGAATTACAGGAACAATTACGCAGTACAAATTCTCGACAAAACAAAAAGAAAATCACTAAACGCTTAAAACTTATTAACGGATTTATTGAAGGTAATATGCGTCCAGAATGGATGATATTAGAAGTATTACCTATAATTCCTCCTGATTTGCGACCACTTGTTCCGTTAGATGGTGGACGATTTGCTACAAGTGATCTTAATGATTTATACAGGAGAGTAATTAACAGAAATAATCGTCTAAAGAGCCTACTAAGTTTAAAAACTCCTGATGTTATTATACATAACGAAATGCGAATGTTACAGGAGGCTGTAGATGCATTATTTGATAATGATAGGCATGGCCATTCAGTTGTCGGAGCAGGTAATCGTCCACTTAAATCGCTCAGCGAAATGTTAAAAGGGAAACAGGGACGGTTCCGTCAAAATTTATTAGGAAAACGAGTAGACTATAGCGGGCGCTCCGTCATAGTTATCGGGCCAGAATTACAGCTTCATCAGTGCGGATTACCCAAAAAAATGGCCCTAGTGCTTTTCGAACCATTTATCATACGCAGGTTAAAAGAATTAGGATTCGTACATACTGTTCGCAGTGCAAGAAAAATGATAGAAAAACAATCTCCAGAAGTATGGGATATTCTTGAAGAAGTTACACGTGAACACCCAGTGTTACTTAACCGTGCCCCTACCCTTCACAGATTGTCAATACGCGCATTTTATCCAGTTCTTATAGAAGGGGATGCTATTCGACTACATCCTCTCGTTTGTGCAGCATTTAATGCTGACTTTGACGGTGACCAGATGGCTGTCCACGTACCATTGTCGTTAGAAGCAGTAATGGAAGCAAAATTATTGATGCTTGCTTCATTAAATATATTTTCTCCATCAAGTGGGAAACCAGTACTGACTCCATCACAAGATATTGTACTTGGGTCGTATTACCTAACTTTAGAGCCCGAAAAAACATCTGATGAAAGATTACCTCTGATATGTACCACAGAAGAAGCTTTGATGCTCGATTCAGAAAAAATTTTACAAAAGCATGATCGTATTCGATTTGTAAACCCTGATTTTAAAAAGAATACACGTTACGGCAACAAAGATGTAAAAATTATAGAAACCACATTAGGTCGAGTAATTTTTAATAGCATTTTCCCGCGTGCACTAGGGTTTATTAATCAACCAATCGCAAAAGGAAAATTAGGAGACTTAATACTTAACACCTATAAAGTCGGTGGGAAAAAAGCCGCTATTGAAACATTGGACAAACTAAAAGAATTAGGTTTCAAAGAAGCAATGAAAGCTGGTTTGTCTATTGGTGTAGATGATATGATAATACCAAACAATAAGTCTGAAATTATAGCTGATGCCCGCAGTAAAATTGATGAAATCGAAACACAATATAAACGTGGAATTATTACTAGCGGGGAAAGATATAATAAGGTCGTTGATATTTGGACATCTACCACTGATAAAGTCGCAGAAGAAGCATTTGAAGTCCTTGCTCACAATAATAATCGTGATGAAATAAACCCTATTTTCTTAATGATGGATTCCGGTGCTCGTGGTAACCGTCAACAAGTTCGTCAATTATGCGGAATGCGTGGATTAATGGCTAAACCATCAGGTGAAATTATAGAGTGGCCCATTTTATCATCCTTTAAAGAAGGATTGTCAGTATTAGAGTATTTTATTTCTACACACGGTGCAAGAAAAGGACTTACTGATACCGCGTTAAAAACCGCAGATGCTGGATACATGACACGTAAATTATGTGATGTTGCTATGGACTGCGTAATTGGGGATGAAGACAATGGGGATCGTTCAGGTATCTGGAAACAAGCCATTGTTGATGGAGATACTGAAATTGTCAGTTTAAGTGAAAGAATTGAGGGACGATGTTCATGTGAAAATGTTTACAATCCTAATAACCCTGATGAACTTATTGTCTCCTCGGGGGATCTAATAACTGCAGATATTGCGCACTACATAGAAGAATGTGGTGTCGAGCGCGTTAAAATAATGTCACCATTAACCCAAATGTACAAAAATACTATTCCTGCTAAAGCGTACGGAATTGATCCAGCAACTAACAGTATGGTAGAGCGAGGTACTGCAGTTGGTATTGTTGCTGCACAATCTATTGGAGAACCAGGG
>CBCPNC010000090.1:0-4761 GCA_965120425.1 uncultured Opitutia bacterium | reverse complement strand
TTCTTCTTTAGACATTCCTTCTTTTTGTCGCGCAATTGCAAAATCGATCATGAGAATACCATTCTTTTTAACAATTCCCATGAGCATGAATAATCCAATATATCCATATAGTGACAACTCCATCCTAAATAGTAACAGTGTTAGCAATCCACCAACTATAGCTACTGGTAATGCAGATAGTACGGTGATCGGATGTATGTAACTTTCGTACATTATTCCAAGTATGACGTACATTACAAATACTGCAACAAATAGTAAGATTACTAAACTGTGAACAGATTCTTGGAAACTTTTAGCTTCCCCCTCTAAACTTGCCATCACGCCAGTAGAAACTATTCCTTTAGATTGTTGTTCGATGAATTTTACAGCATCTCCAATAGGGTACCCGTCTTTTAAATCAAAGTATATTGTTACCGAAGGAAAGTTATTTGTATGATTTACAGATAAGGGCCCAACTTTCTCTTTGTAAGTAGCTACTGATTCAAAAGGTACCATATCGCCATAATTATTCTTAAAATACAGTTTTGATATGTCATGCATCTTTTGACTATTTATTGGATTAGATGATACAATGACTTTATATTGACGAGTTTGTTCTTTTATTTGATAGCAGTAGTTTTCAGAATAAGCTTCCTTAAATGTATTTTCTATATTATATGGTGTAATTCCATACTTGTACGCCTGGTTGCGCAAATACTGAATATCTATTTGCGGGGTATTTATGTATAAATCTGTCGAAACTCTATCAAACCCTGGGTTGGTCCGTAGAGCTTCTACTAATTTTGAGGCAGTTTTGTATAGCTCTTCTCGATTCATACTTGATAAAATATAGGCATATTTACCTTGAAGGTTACCTATTGCGCCAGTGCTTATCTCTAGACTAGGTATTGGACGAATACTGGTAAGTACCCCAGGAATTGTACTTAAATCTTTTGAAATTTGTGAAGTAACAGTCTGTATTGTAGGACGTTTTTCTTTTGAAAGAAATGCAACAATTAGCCCTTGATTATCTGTAATAAACTGCGAAATTCCACTCACAGTCAATGACTTATCAACATATGGATTTTGTCTGACGGTTTTATTGATTAAATTTTGAGAAGCTATTATATTTTCGGGTGATGTTCCTTCTTGGGTAATGAATATACCTGACATTATTCCACTATCACCTTCTGGTAAAAATGTCTTGGGAAGTGCAATAAATGTAAAATATGTTCCAACTAAACAAATTACCCAAATTATAATGGAAATCATTTTATGGTTTAAAAACCAAGTTAATGACTTACCATAGCCTTTTAAAAACTTCGCTTCTAACTCATGTGAGATTTCTTCCAACTTTGTTCTGTTATTTGTATCAATTGGTTTTAGCATGCGAGCACACATCATAGGAGTTAGTGTAAGTGACACTAGCCCTGATGCGAGAATTGCAACAATAATAGTTACTGAAAACTCTCTAAAAACACGTCCGATTTGTCCGGACATAAATATTAGTGGAATGAATACCGCTGCAAGAGACAACGTCATTGACAATATCGAAAAGCTGATTTCCTTAGCACCGTTTAGTGATGCTGTCAGTGGAGATTCCCCGAAATCTTCCATACGTCGAATCATGTTTTCTAAGAAAACAATAGCATCATCAACTAAAAAACCGACAGATAACGTTAAAGCCATTAAGGATAAATTATCTAGGTTAAAGTTACACAGTCGCATTACTATAAAAGTAATCAACAGTGATAGTGGCATAGCTACCAATGGTATTATTGTTTCTCGTATTCTACCTAAAAACAAAAATATTACAAATATTACCAATATAAATGCAATCAACAATGTTTCTTGTACATCGTAAATTGAATCAACTATTACTTCAGATCGATCGTACATTTTTATCAATCTAATCGAACCAGGAATTTGTTGTTTGAAAACAGGTAATAATTCATCAATTGCTTTAGATAACTTAATAGCATTAGCTCCTGCTGCACGTGTAACGGCGATGACTACTTCAGTAGTAAAGGCATCAGAATTTCCTTTTACCCAAAGGTTACTAGATAAATCTTTAGTTTCTAATCGTTCTATACAATCAGCTACATCTTTTAAGTAAATTGGTGTTCCATCTCGAATTGCGATTACAAGATTCAAATAATCGCTAGGTTTTTTTAATTGTCCTTCCGGTTTTAAAGTTAAAGTTTTAGTTTCTCCTCGCAATTTTCCTGCAGATAATGATACTGTCCCTTGCTGCACAGCTTTAGTTATATCGTCAATAGATAGCCCTTTATTATAAAGTTTTTCAGTATCAACTTCTATACGTACCGATCGTGGATTACCGAAGACTTGTGCCTCTGAAACACCATCCAAAATTGCTATTCTTTGAGCAATTTCATCCATTGCGTAGTCATATAATTCTCCACGAGTCAGAGTATCACTTGTAAGAGATATATAATATATTGGTCTACTATTTGGGTCTGTTTTTTGGAATGATGGTTGGGATGGCATTCCTGATGGTAAATTTGAACTTGCACGAGTCAGTGCAGCTTGTACATCAGTAGCAGCTCCATCAATGTTTTTAGAAAGTGAGAATTGTAAAGTAAGTAGTGTTGTTCCTTGAGTACTTGTGGAAGTTACCATTTCGAGCCCCTGGATTTTCATTATTTCTTTTTCCAGAGGAGACGCGATATTAGCTGCCATTGTTTCAGGGTCCATTCCTGGGTAAGCAGCGATAACTTGTATCATTGGATAATCGACATTTGGTAGACCGCTTACTGGTAATTTTAAATAGCAGAATATTCCTGCTAAAATAGCAGATATCGTTAGTAAAACAGTGAAAACTGGGCGTCTGATAAATGGTTCCGATATATTCATTCTTTTTTATTTATTTTGTTGTTGGATTTTTCTCAGCCATATTTTGATCGTATTGAAGCTTTAATTTGAATTTATTTTCTCTTTGATCTGGGACTTCAGCAACTTTCATTCCTGGAGCTAACATTAGTTGACCAGTTTGAACTACGCTTTCTCCAGAATTTACACCTTCTTTAATTAAAGTGAAATCACCATATTGTTGACCTATTTTAATGTTGCGCAGATCAACAGTTTTGTCTTCTTTAATAACAAACACATAATGCCCTAGTTGTCCAAGACGAACACTTTCCGTTGGAACTAATACTGCACCTTTATTGATCTTTAACAATACCTTTGTATCAACAGTTATTCCCGGCCAAAATTTGTGCTCTTTATTATCTAATACTGCTCGTAATTCAATAGAACCTGAACGCTTATTAATAGAATTTTCTATGAATTTTAATTTACCTGTTATGCTTATTTCTTCTTTGGAAGCTAGGGAAATAATTACATCAAGTCCGTCAGATGACTCAAGAAAATTCTTGTATAATTGAGAAAAAACATTTTCCGAAACTGAAAAATCAACATAAAGGCGATCAATGTCTTGAATGTTGACAAGTACAGTTGATCCAAAATTTGTTTGAGAAAGTACATTTCCAATGTCGACTAAATATTTACCAACAACTCCATCTATTGGAGAAGTTATAAAACAATTAGCGAAATCATACTTTGCCTGTTTTATATTAGCTTTAGCTGCCTCTATTGAAGCTTTATCTTGTAGTACTTGCGCTTCTAAAGCTTCATATTCTTGTTTTGATATATACTTTTGGGGTAGTAAAGACTTTGAACGTTCTAATTGTGCAGAATCAACCGTAAATTGTGCTTCAGCTTGAACAAGTTTTGCTTGTGCTTGCTCCAGTATTGCTTCATATTTTGTTGGATCTATTACGTATAAAAGATCACCTTTCTTTACATAAGATCCTTGCTCAAAATGTACACTTTGTAATGTTCCATATACTTGGGGAATTATATCGACAGAAGCATAAGATCGACAACAACCTATTGTATCTATGTATTCTGGGACATCCTGTGATATAGCTTTCGCAGATACTACTGGTATGGTAGAACGTTCTGATGATTCTGTAGTTTCTTTTTTGCATCCAGCATTGATTATCAAAACACCAATTAGCAAATATTGTAAAAATTTTTTATACATAGTGTTATTATAATTATTGTTTGTTTATCAATTCGTTACCAATAATTCCTCCAGTAGAGTAGGCTAAATTAGATATCGCTGTTAACAAGTTATACTCGGAATTAACTAATTGCAACCTTGCATTTGCTAGACTTGATTGTGTTGTTAACAAATCTGTAAATTTGCATAACCCATTATCATAAGAAATTAACATAGATTGAAAAGACTCTTGGGAAGATTCTAAAACTTTTCTTGCGCTCTCTAATTGTTTTATCGCTGATTTGAATGAAAAATAATACGTCCAAACTTCAGACTGTGCTTGAAGCTTTGCCTGTTCAAATTCTGCTTGAGCAATTTTCATATTTTCTTTTGCTTCAATTATGTCGTAAATATTTTTAAATCCATCAAATATTTTCCATTCTAACCCGGCAAATATACTAAAATTATTATGTGTTCCACTTATACGTTCATATTTCTTTTTGCTCCAGTTGCCTCCTAAGACAAATTCAGGAAGTAAGTTAGTTTTTGTACTTTTTGTTAATTTTTTATGAGAAATTACTTGTGAATAAGCAGCACGAATATCAGGGCGATTCTTTACAACTTCACTGATTAAATCATCAACAGACAAACTGATTTCCTGTAAATTACTTTGTAAGGTGGGATGTAATATTTTAACATTTTTGGAGACTACGATTCCCATAGTTTTTGCCAATATAGCTCGTGCAGATTCAACATTA
>CBCPNC010000089.1:0-5408 GCA_965120425.1 uncultured Opitutia bacterium | reverse complement strand
CATTGGGCATCCAAAGTTTAGATCAATGCCAGAGATGTTATATTGTTGTAGTGATTTAGCAGCATCAATGAATGCTTTAGGTTCATGTCCAAGAAGTTGAATAAATAATGGGGCTTTACTTTTCCTATTATTTATAAGGTCGTATATATTATTATCGATTTTGGAAGTTGAGTGTACTCGTAAGAATTCACTGACATAAAAATCTGGTTCTCCATACTCTGTAAATATGTCACAAAATTGACGATTAGTAATATCTCGCATAGGAGCCAATGCAGTAAGAAATTTTTTTCGTGAAATGGTCATTGAAAATTCTTGAAAAGTTTTCTGGTTAAAATGTTATTGAAGTATGTTTAGGATGTTGTTTTTCTTTATTTTTTATTGTATTGTACCGTGTGTATTACAATGTTCGCCGTACAACAATAAAATTCATAAACAAACAACTAATAGTATCAAGATTGTTAATGTAATTGTTGAGCATTATTCTCACGACGACTTTCAGCGTATCGCTGAATGCTTTAATGGTGGGCATGAACATTATGGTCATAGATGTATTATTCGAACATACCCTGATGTGCGAGCTGGAGAATATTTTGTTGTAAATTTTAATAAACCTTTGGTGGATTTGCCTAATGATTTAACCATTAACATTTATTTAATGATAGGAAAATCGTTAAATTGCGAAAAATATTCTTTTCAATTACCTAATAAACGCCCTAATTTTGTGTCAGACGTTTATTTAGGAATTACATCACAATGTATTGATTTAGCAAAAGTAAATGCTTGGAAGATAGAAGTAATAAATACTCAAGGAGAAACTATAGCTCTTCATAAGAGCTTTATGTGGCCCTCGGAATATTTATAAGTCCTAAGAGTAACAATTTATTTTGCTTCCAATTCGTTTTGTGAAGATTGATCAATGTTTTCTTTTGTTTTTGCTGATTCTACAGGATTATTATCTTTCTCATTATTTTGTTGTTTATTGTTTCTAACTTTGAAGAGTAGAGTATCAGGATGTTTGTCATCGGACGTGATTAATATACTGGATTTGCTATTAAATTCGCCACGAATAATATCATCAGCCAATGGATTTTCTACGTATTTTTCAATTGCACGATTTAAAGGCCTAGCTCCAAATTTTTTGTCATAACCTTTTTTTATTAAAAATTCTTTAGCTTTATCGGAGAATTTTAATGTAATTTCATGTTCTAATGCTCGCATTGACACTTTCTTTAATTCAATTTCTACGATCTTTTTTAAAGAGTCATGATCTAGTTGTTTAAAAACTAATATATCGGTTAAACGATTCATAAACTCTGGTTTAAAAGTGTGTTTTGCTTCATCGATTACTTGTTCTTTGATTTTTGTAAAGTTTTCTTCTGTTGAGCGGTGAAACCCTAATGTAGCATCGCGTTGCATGATTTCTGCACCTATGTTACTTGTCATTATTAGAATAGTATTTTTAAAATCTACTTTACGTCCTAAACTATCAGTTAAGCATCCATCTTCTAACACTTGTAGTAATATCTGAATAACATCTGGGTGTGCTTTTTCAATTTCATCAAATAATACTACAGAATATGGTTTACGTCGAATCAGTTCTGTTAATTGTCCACCTTCATCATGTCCGATATAACCTGGAGGAGATCCAACAATACGTGATACAGTATGTTTTTCCATATATTCTGACATGTCGATTTTTACTAGAGCTTCTTTATTGCCGAACAATTGCTCAGCTAATACTTTTGCTAGATGTGTTTTCCCAACACCTGTTGGCCCCAAAAACATAAATGAACCAGTTGGTTTATTAGGATCTTTTAAATCTGCACGTGCTCGTCGAATTGCGCGTGAAACTGCATATACTGCATCATCTTGCCCAATGATATTTTGTTGCAAAGTATCATCAAGGTGTAATAATCTTTCAGTCTCTTTTTTTTCTATACTTGATAAAGGAACTCCGGTCCAATTAGAAATTACTTCCCTTATAGTAGTTGCATTGACAGTAGCAGTTTTATTTGGCAATGTGTCACGCCATTTTCGTATAAGATTATCACGTTCAGTTGTTAAAACTTTTTCTTTGTCTCGTAATTTTGCTGCTTCTTCGAACTTTTGATCGCTAATTGCCTGCTCTTTATCCTTTAAAATATTATTTATTTGATCACTAATTTTTTGAATTTTTGGTGGACGTACTATAGTATGTAAGCGTGTATGTGTACCAGCTTCATCTAATAAGTCTATTGCTTTATCTGGTAAAAATCTGTCTTGTATGTACCGTGCAGATAATTTAACCGCTGTTTCTATGGCATCATCTGTGTAAGCTACATTATGATACTTTTCATAATTTTCTTTTATTCCATTTAATATCGCTATTGATTCCTGTATGCTTGGAGGGTCAACTTTTACTGGTTGAAATCGTCTTTCCAAAGCGCTGTCACGTTCAATATATTTACGATACTCATCTAGAGTTGTTGCTCCGATACACTGAATTTCTCCACGTGATAGTGCTGGTTTTAGTATATTTGACGCATCCATTGAACCTTCAGAAGAGCCGGCACCGACGATGGTGTGAAATTCATCAAGAAATAAAATTATATTTTTTGCGCGTGCGATATCATCAATTATTGCTTTTAGCCGCTCTTCAAATTGTCCACGATATTTTGTCCCGGCTAAGATAAGTGCCATATCTAACGAAATAACGCGTTTGTTTAATAATGGTAATGGAACATTACCAGAAGCGATTGATTGTGCTAATCCCTCTATTATTGCAGTTTTACCTACTCCAGCTTCTCCAACTAATGCTGGATTATTTTTTGTTCTTCTGCATAAAATTTGAATTACTCGTTCTATTTCTTTATCTCGTCCAATGATTGGATCTAGCCCTCCATCGCGAGCAATAGAAGTTAAATCGCGTCCAAAAGCACGTAGGGCAGGAGTTTTTATTTCATTAGTTTGATGTGAATTTATTGTTACATTTACTGGTTCATCATCATCGTCATCGTCTATGAAATTTGGGTCTAGTGCAGCTAAAATTGCCTGTCTGCAATTCGCGATAGTTACGTTATATTTCTTTAATATTTTAGAAGCAAAACTCTCTTCTGTACGAATTAATCCAAGGAGAATATGTTCAGTGCCAATGTACGGATGTTGTAAAATGTTTGCTTCTTTAGCAGATAGTAATAATACTTGTTGAACACGAGGGGTTAATTCAATCGTTTGATTACTGGATTGTTCTGAATTAGATTGTTTATTATTTGCGGTTATTTGATTTTCCAGTTCTTGATTCAATTCTGTAATATCAACGTTAAGGGATTTCAGTATTGTTACTGCAATGCATTGCGGTAATTTTAGTAAAGCTAATAAGACATGTTCTGTACAAATAAAATTTTGCTTAAATTGTTCTGCAACTTGCTTAGCTATTATTAATACTTGTTGCGCTCGTGGTGTTAGGTTTAACATTGAATCCATTACAGTTCCTTTATCGCAATGTTGGTTGAGAATCAATAAAATGCGAGCTAATATTCTATATTTCAATATAAAATTGAAAATGTTATGAAAATAATTTACTGCTATGATTTTTTGAATACATTCTTGACAATGTTTTATATTCAACTTTTTCTATGATAATTAGCAATAATGAATTATGGCGTTAAAGATTAGATTACAAAGACAAGGACATCGTAATTGTCCGGTGTATAGGATAGTTGTCGCTGAAAGTGCATGCCGTCGCGATGGGAAATATGTAGAAGCGCTGGGGAATTATGATCCTCAAGCAAGGGGCAATGCTAGTGAATTAATACTTAAGATTGATCGTGCTGAATATTGGTTAAGTGTTGGTGCACAACCTACGGATACTGTAAAATCATTAATTAAACGTGCGAGAAAAGCAGCTGCAAGTGCGTAATTTCTTTTATGGTCTGTAAAATTCAATTTGATTGTTTGTCTCTCTTCCCTGAAATGTTGGATGGTTTTATTTCGTCGAGCATCATCGGTCGTGCTAGAAAGGCTGGAATAATCGGCGTGTCTTTATACAACATTCGAGACTGGGCAGATGATAAACATCATATTACAGATGATTCTCCATTTGGGGGAGGTGCAGGGATGGTTATGCGCCCTGAACCAATATTAGCTGCTATTAACGCTGTAAAAAAGAGTGACTCTAAGGTTATTTATTTGTGTCCTGATGGAGAGTTATTGAATAGTGGTATCGTCCGCGAGCTTGCAACTGAAAAACATTTAATCTTATTATCTGGTCATTACGAGGGAATTGACCAGAGAATTAGAGATTCTGTAGTAGATCGTGAAATATCAATAGGTGACTACGTTATTACTAATGGTGTTTTAGCTTCTGCTATTTTGATTGACTCTGTATCAAGATATATCCCAGGTGTATTAGGTTGTGAAGAATCTTTGGAACAAGATAGTTTTAGTGACGGTTTATTGACATTTCCACAATATACTCGTCCAGCAAATTTTTTGAATATGCAGGTCCCCGAAGTCCTATTATCAGGAAATCATCAACTAATAAACGCTTGGAGAAAAGAGAAACGATTGGAACGAACTACGAAGGTACGTCCAGATCTTTTAAGAAAGGAGAATTTAAAAAAATGAGCCAAGAAATTATAGAATTAGTTACTAAAGAACAAGTTAAATCAGAAAGACGCGTTTTTAAAATAGGAGATGGTGTGGTTGTACATACAATTGTGCGTGATGGTGAAAAAGAAAGGATTCAATTATTTTCTGGAATCGTTATTGCACGCCATGGATCTGGTATTCATGAAACATTTACTGTTCGTCGAGTATCTGCTGGTGAAGGTGTGGAACGTGTCTTTAATGTAAATTCTCCATTTATTGCAAAAATTGAAGTTGAGCGCGAAAGTATTCCGACGCGTGCCAAATTGTATTACATGCGTAGTCGTGTTGGCAAAAGTGCTATGCAAGTTAAAGAAAAACGTTTAGCAGACAGCAAAAAATAAATTATTTTTTAAATGATTAAAATGAACTCAGGTGTTCGTGTCCGATTTGCTCCAAGCCCAACTGGTTTTTTCCACATAGGAAGCGCAAGAACAGCATTGTTCAACTGGTTATATGCGAGGCATACTGGTGGTACTTTTGTGCTTCGGATAGAAGATACTGATCATGCGCGTGATTCTGAGGAATTTTTAAAAGTGATTTTTGATGGCTTGAAATGGTTAGGACTAAATTGGGATGAAGGTCCAGAGGTAGGAGGGCCTTATGGTCCATATTTTCAAAGTCAACGAAAAAATATTTATGCTAAGTATTTAGAAATTTTACGAAAAAGTAGACGCGCATATGATAAAGATGGTGCCGTTTATTTTTAAATTTCTGGAAGTCCGCAAACGATTCATGATCTTGTTCATGGAGATGTCGTTAGAAAAGAAGAGAAAGATTTT
>CBCPNC010000088.1:0-9171 GCA_965120425.1 uncultured Opitutia bacterium | reverse complement strand
GCGTTGATTATAGCATTATTATTTCCGTTAGGGTATGGGATGTTTGATTTTGTTATTAATCACAAATATAATATATTTTCTACCATTGGATTTTTTAGTATTCTAATCACTGGTAGTATTGGTTTGCTTAAACTACCAAGTCAATGGATTCCAATAAAAGAAGCTGTTGTACCATTAATTTTTAGCATAATTGTCATTATATCAATGTATGGTAAAAAAACGTTATTAGAAAAATTTTTGTTCGCAGAAAATCTCTTAAACAGTGATTTAATATATTCACATATAACAACTGAAGAACAAAAAAATATTTTTCAAAAAATTATGAAAGATGCCACTATAATGCTCGCTATTTCTTTTATTATAAGCTCCATTTTAAATTTTATCTTAGCTAAGAACACAATCCATAGTGCATCTGATTCTGCAGAATTTACAAAAGAAGTAGGAATAATGTTTGCATTAAGTTATCCTGTTATCGTTTTACCATGCACAATTATACTTTACTATATATTACACTTTATAATGAAACGCTTAAAAGACCTTACTGGACTATCTCTTAATGAGATGCTAAACATTAAGGATTAAATTTACTCATAAAATCCAATCAAGTTAGAAAGCGATCGAATTTTTGTATTTTTAGCAATTACACATCCAGGATTTATCACAGAATTACATCCGATTTCAGCATGATCCCCAATAATTGCACCAAATTTTCGTCGTCCAGTATCAATTTTTTTATTCCCTAAAGTTATTTTAACATTTGCTTGATCTAGTCGTAAATTAGCAACAATTACACCAGCTCCTAAATGTACATAATTCCCCAATATGGAATCTCCAACATAATTGAAATGTGGAACTTGTACATGATTCAATAAAATCGCCTGTTTAATCTCAGAAGAATTTCCAATAACACAATGTTCCCCAACTATAACGTTACCGCGTATATATGCAAATGGACGAATTTCAGTATATGCTCCAACATAACATGGCCCTTCAATCATACAAGTCGGTGGTAATTTTACAGATGCATGAATAAAAACATTATCGCTGATAATACATCCTTGAGGATAATCTTTTCGGTCTAATAATGACGAATTTTTATAATAAAACCACGACACTGCCGAATCAATATGATCTAACCAAAATGATGGCAATGTATCCCGTAAAAAGATTTCATTGTATAATTCATTATCTGGTATATCAAAGAATTGATCCGCTACTGCCGTCATAACTCTTCTAATTTATCCTTTAACCTCTGAAAAAATCCAGATTGTTTATCAACTGATAAACCACTAACCTTCGCAAAATTCGATAATATTTCCCGCTGCTCTTTCGTTAATTTTTTAGGAACCTCAATTTCAACATAAACATACTGATCACCTCGTGATTTCGTGTTCATACGTACCATGCCCTGATTTTTCATACGTAACATTGCACCTGATTGTGTCCCACTCGGTACTTTTAATGAACATCTACCATCTATTGTCTGAACTTCTACTTCACCACCTAACGCAGCAATAACAAATGGAATCTGTTTTGAGCAGAATAAGTCATCTCCCCTTCGATTAAATACTTTATGGTCAGATATCAAAATCGTAATATATAAATCCCCTGATGCACCACCATTATGTCCTGCTTCTCCATAGCCAGCTAGTCGAAGTTTCATACCATCACTTACTCCTGCAGGAATTTTTATTTTTGCTTTACTTTCTTCAACTACTGATCCTGTACCATTACAAACTTTACATGGATTTTCTAAGATTGACCCTTGTCCTCCACAACGTGAACAAGTCTGCTGCATATGAAAAAAACCTTGACTAATAGAGACATATCCTGCCCCATTACAAGCAGGGCACGTTGTGCGCTTAGTTGTCCCATCTGCCCCTGTACCTTTACATGATTTACACTGCACACTGCGATGGTATTTTATCGTTTTCTCGATACCAGTATATGCATTTTCTAATGAAATTTGTAAATTATAAATTAAATCATTACCTTGCATTGGTCGGCTTCGTGCTGCCCCTTGACGAGATCTATTACCGAATCCAAAGAAGTCACCAAATCCACTGCTACCAAATACTTCATTAAATATATCAGCAGCATCCCGAAAGTTGCCAGAATAAGTATAACCTCCTCCTCTAGCATTACTATCAAATGCTGCAGCCCCATAACGATCATAAGTAGCGCGCTTATCGGAATCATGCAACACATCGTAGGCCTGCGACACTTCTTTAAATTTTTCTTCTGCTTCCTTATTCCCTGGATTTTTATCAGGATGGTACTTAAGTGCCATCTTTCGATAAGCTTTTTTTATCTCATCCTCAGAAGCATTACGAGATACTCCAAGTATAGAATAATAGTCCTCTTTACTCATTTTCTTCTATTGCTTGCTTAGTTGACACTACTACTGCTGCTGGTCGTACCAAACGACCCCAAATTTTATAACCTTTACGCATAACAAAAACAATCATATTTTCCGGATTTTTTTCTGAAAATTCGCGCCTTATACAATCATGTTCATGCGGGTTAAATTCTTGATTCATTGGATCAATTACAGAAAGACCATAGGTACTTAGTACATCTTTAAATTGATCCAACACCATCTGAAACCCAGATATTATATCGCTTGCATTACTTTGGCTAGCAGCCTGCAGCCCTAATTCAAAATGATCAAGTACCGGTAATAAATCTTCCACGATTGAACAAATCGCTAATGTTTTAATTTCTTCACGTTCTTTTTGTGCCCGTTTCTTAAAATTATCCAGTGAAGCAAGTGCACGCATATACAGATCTTTCCGATCATCTAACTGTTTTTGTAAATCGGCAATTACATCGTGTTCGGTTGCAGAAGAAATATCGGCAGCAGTATTATCCGGGATCATTTCTTCTGATTGGTTGTCAATTTCCGTCTTTTTTTGTTCATCCATAGTATTTTTAATTAGAGCTTTAGCAAAAAACATGCCAAAATAATATAAAATATCAATAAATAATCAGCATACCTATTAAAACATAAATATTTTCCACATTTATATGCTTTATTCTTGATATTTTTTCGCCGTACTTCATATTTTTTTTTGTTGGGTCTCGATTGATGATCGATCCGATGAACCCCGCCAGGTCCGGAAGGAAGCAACGGTAGTCAGGTAATCTCATGCAATCGATGCACTCAACGTTGAAAATTTACCAAGCTTGTAATTAATGCACTAGATTAGTACTAAAATTTAATACACTTGATACAAGGCTTAACGCTAAAATTGCCACTAATGAAAAAGCTAAAAATAGAGCTATCGTCGATGACCAAGTGACAAACATTTTTAACAATTTATCTAAATGTTTTTCATACATTTCAGCAACATCTACGAAAGAATCTGATAATCTTCCGACCTTTTCTCCGACAATTAACATGTCACATGCTGTACCACAAGTTAGCTCAAACTTATACATCACATTGGCAACGTTACCTCCATCCATTATTTCTCGTTTAGCTAACAGATATTGTTGTTTAATGAAACTATTATCAATAGACTTTTCTATAAGATTAAGTGCAACTGAAATATCAATATTATTTGATAATAATCCAGCAAAATTATTGGCAATATTATAACGTAGCCGCGTCAACATAAAATCGCCAACAAATGGTAACTTGGTAATAGCACGATCAAGATACAATTTAAACTTCGGCCGTCGATACAGCATTTTTATACAGATCATTAAAGCAGCCGCTAGCAGCAGTATCAACCAACAATAATGTACAATAAAATGAGTAGTCTGTAATAACACTTGTACAGATGTTGGTAAAGCCCTTCCCAAACTTTGCATTAAATTACTCATCCGTGGCATTAAGTAAAATACAAATAACCCAATTACACTAAACGCCATTAAACATATAAATATTGGATAACTTAGCCCAGTTATTAAACGCTGCGTAAGTTCATTTTTTTTCCTTAAAATTTTCACAATATCTGATACAGCACGAACTAATTGACCAGTCTTATCTCCAACATCTAATATGCATAATTCGTTGTTAGATAAAGAATTACAAAATTTATTCAGTGCGTGTGCAAAATTTACACCTTCTCGTACCTCCGATAATATGCTCTGCACTAATGACTTTTCACGTGAATTAGAACTATTGCGTGAAATTGATTCCAAAGCATCTGACAAAACTAGACCTCCTTTCAACAAACGCTCTAATTTCTCAAAAAATCGGCACATATCTTCCGCTCTAAACCGCACTGTTAATTGCTGTTTTTTGCGAAAAAAATACAACCGTTCTCTTAACGAAAATTTTGATTCACTTAGTGCAATTATTTTTATCTGTCTTTTAGTCAATATATCAATAGCATGTTTTCTATCTCTTGCTTCTAATTGCCCATCTACAAATTGAGAATGATTACTTATGCCACGATACAAAAACTTCATATATATAGTATAATAAAATATAATAAAAATTTTATTGTTAACAATAAAACATTGCTAATATGTCATTTTGTTCTGATGTAAAGCTTCGCTGTATTTTTGCCAAAATACCTTGAAAACAGTTTCAACTTTTTTTCTATCTTCTTCATATCTATAATCTTGCACTAAATTATGTTCCATCAAATAATCCGACCGTAGATAAAATCCAGTTGTTTGTTTCAGATTTGTTTGCATAACAAAATCATGTGTAATTATTTGATAGATTCCGTTCTGAAAACTAAGTGCAAAATGCATACTTTGCGGATCAAATATATTATTTCCAAACGCAAAATATGAATCGTCGTAACCTATTAACTCTACAACAGTTGGCATAATATCAATTTGTTGAATAACTGTATCTGTGTGCCCTACTAGCTCTCCATTTGGATCGAAAAATATTAATGGTATAGAGTACCCTCCAACAGAGTGCGTGTAATATGGTTGTTGTGGTCCAGAAATATGATCAGCAACAATAACAAATATTGTATTTTTATACCAATCAAACTTTTCAACCTGTTCAAAAAACTTTTGCAACGAGTAATCAGTATATGCCATTAATTCAGGCAACGGTTCTGTACTTTTGGGAAATTTCCCAATAAATTCATTTGGTAACTCAAACGGATGGTGTGAAGACAAGGTAAAAACAGTAACTAAAAATGGCTCCTGCACATTGTTCATTTTATTTGCAACAAACTGCAAAAATTTATCATCATGTATTCCCCACGCACCTTTATCACCTGGCTTTCCATGATAGTCCTCAATGCAGTAATATTGTTGAACACCAGCTTTAGTACGCAAAGCATCAAAATGGCAAGAATTTCGTTCACCACCGTAGAAAAACACACTGTAATACCCTTTTTTACTCAACAATGTAGCTAAGCCTTCTATATTGTTTTCTGCATAACGTCCAACGATATATGCCGCGTCACCAAGTGATGGAATGCCTGCTAAAATAGCTGTTAACCCTTTAATTGACGAACATCCATTAGCAAAACCATCACAAACATAGCTTTTCTTTATCAACGAATCCAAAAATGGTGTAAACGTACGTATTGGCACCTGTTTGTATTGCTGATCTAACTCACCAATGTATTCTGCAGAAAAGCTTTCCAATATAATGATAAAGATATTTTTCCCAAGAAATTTTTTAGATATATATTTACTATTTTTGTGTACTGGTGAATAAATATTTAAAATCTCATCATCTTTATTAAAATATTCAATCAGTGGAATTCCATCATGCTTATAAGTATGAATGATATTAAAGGCAGAATTATTAGCTAAAGTTGATGTTTTAGTATTGTTTGTAAAAAGCATAATATCGGTTGGTCTAAGCGGCTTGCTTTGGACACCTCCACGTAAAATAACGACATTGACAGTAATACTGATTAAAAAAATTACATAATCTCGCTTAGAAAAATATTTTACCTTATATGTAACCGGGAGTTTATATGTAAGATACCATAATATATAAACCATTAGACATCCGATTAGTGCAAGGTACCAAAAATCTCTTAAGATTTTGAGAAAAACATCGAATTTTTCATCCAAAAATACAGATTCATTAATAATATCTCCACTCATACGTTTGAACGTAAAAGCAAAGTATTTAACATCTACTATGTTCACTAATATAGCTAGTAAATTAACCAATCCAAAAGCAGTATTAACTACAAAATTTACCCACGCAACTGACTTATAATTAATAGGTAAAAACCAAAATACAATGAACAAAAAGTTAATAAAAAAAACTAATGATAAATCGACACGCAACCCTATTAAAAATGCTTTGATAATGTCTTGCCAATTTTCACTAAAAAAATAATTATAGTTGCAAATAAAGAATAAACCTCTAGCAATAAAAAATAAGCCAAGAAGAAGGAAAATTTTATAAAAAAAATTACGATACAATATGCTACCTTCAGCCTTTAACATTAAGCGTTAATAAATTAAACTAAGCGTGAAAAGAAATAAAAAATTTTTACTTTTATGGATTAAGTTGCGTCGTTACTTAATAAATCCTCTGAGCTACTCTATAAGTGGGATGAATTTCATGCGCCATGAACGCCCATTTAAGATTGAATTTGTCTGTGGGGTGGTGATTTGGCCGATTTGTTTTCTAATTTTTGGCTGGGGATGGAAACTTTTACTATTAACAGTTAACTTTTTTATATTACTCTTAACAGAATGCTTGAACACTGCTATAGAATCTGTTGTTGATCTTACCGTGGATAAAAAAAGGCATCATCTCGCCAAAAAAGCAAAAGATACATCGAGTGCTGCTGTCTATATTGCACTGTGGAATATAGTAACTTCCGCGCTATTTATTTTAACGTTTAAATAATTAATTACTTTACTTTTCTGAGTACTATTTTTAACTTCAGAGCATGCCTGAAAGCGCATACCAAGTGATCGCAATTCGTTGCAGACCAAAAACTTTTGATGAATTAATTGGTCAAGAACACATTGTTAAAACTTTAACAAATGCCATTAAAACAAAAAAAATTCCACATGCTTATTTGTTTGTTGGCCCTAGAGGTACTGGCAAAACTACAACAGCACGTCTATTATCTGCTGCTCTAAATTCTGAACATGAACCAACTCCTAATATAAATCCACATAATTTAATTGTTCAAGAAATTTTCAACGGTACATGTTTAGATGTTATTGAAATTGACGGTGCATCCAATAATTCTGTCGATCAAATCCGTAACTTACGTGAAGAATGCCAATATGCTCCTGTACAATGCAATTTCAAAATTTACATAATAGATGAAGTGCATATGCTATCTAATGCTGCTTTTAACGCACTTCTTAAGACTCTAGAAGAACCGCCAGCACATGTAAAATTCATCTTTGCAACTACAGAAAGAGATAAAGTAATATCTACTATAAAATCTCGTTGCCAGCAATTATTTTTTCGCCCAGTACCAAATACAACTTTATTGCAAAAATTAAAAGAAATCGCGCAACATGAGAATATTAACATTGATGAAAAATCTTTACAAGTAATTGTATACTTATCTCATGGTAGTGTACGTGATGCACAATCAATTTTAGAACAAATGATATCATTTGGGAATAATAAAATTTCTGAACATGACATATTACAAGCATATGGGATGGTATCAAATGACACGCTAGATGCATTAATACAAAGTATGCGCTCTGGGAACTATGAGAAAATATTGAAATTAGCAAATGAGATAGAGGAAGCTAATTGCGATTTATATCGTATACTATGTGACCTAGAATCAAGATTACATACTGCTTTATCTAGTTTATTGTCAAGTAATAACACTAATTTTCCGGAACGAGAAATAAGGATATTAGAGGCAATACATATGTCAAAAGATGCTGTAAAATCTGGATATAATCAGCAGATAAATTTTGAATCTGCTTTGTTATACGCAACTGAACAATCTCAAACACGATCAATTGATGCTATTTTACAGATCTTGAGAAATCAAAATTTAAACACACAAAATACGCAATGTCCTAATAATCAAAAAAATACGGAACGGTCTAAGTTGCCACAATCTACCCAAAAATTATTAAAAGATCATTTTCATGCTCAAATACACATACTAGATAATTAATGAATAATAATAAAATTCCTGCTGCCATTCAAGATGTCATTGACGATTTTGTTGTTAATATCCATTTAGAACGTGGATATAGCAACAATACAATATACAACTATTGTCTTGATATTAAGCAAGTTATAAAATTTTTAGTACAAAAATTCAAAATAAAATGTTTATCAGAAATAACACTTGATCAGTTACGTGAATGGTTAAACAATCTATCTGAACAAAATTTATCAGCTAGTACTCTCGCAAGAAAAATAACCACAGTCCGTACATTATTTACATTTTGTAAAAAAAATCATATAATTGATCAAAATCCAGCAAGATATTTAACAAAACCTCATTTTTATCGTCCATTGCCAGATACACTATCACTAAATGAAGTGGAAAATTTGCTTGCCGCTCCAGATATTACTTCTCCATTGGGGATTCGAGATGCCGCAATGTTAGAGCTTATGTATAGCAGTGGCCTACGTATTTCGGAACTATGTACTTTAGTAATACAGTCACTTGATCTTGAAAACGCTTTTGTTCGCATATATGGGAAAGGAAACAAAGAACGCATTGTTCCGATTGGCAAACAAAGCATAAAAAAATTAACACAATATCTAGAATATGCTCGCCCAAAGCTTGTTTCACAACTCACTGGCAGTCAACTTTTTATTACTAGAAACGGAGATCATATTTCTCGAAAAACTTTTTGGGTACACTTAAAAAAATATACCAGTGTTGCAGGCATTACAAAAAATGTTAAACCTCACTCGTTGAGACATTCATTCGCAACTCACATGTTAGAAAATGGCGCTGATATACGTGCTATACAAGAAATGCTCGGTCACTCAAATATCGCTACAACACAAACTTACATGTCTGTTAACAAAAAACGATTAATCGCCGAATATCAAAAATTTCATCCACGAGACACATTATGAAAAATGACAAATTGCAAAAGTGGTTTAATAAACTAAACTCGTTGGACATAAACAAGTTAAAAAACTTTATTCAATGTCTTTGGCATGAAAGAGAAAAACTGTATAATATCCTAGACCTATTGCACGAAGGTATAATAATTGTATCTGATGACTGGATAGTAACTTACAGTAATCGTGCAGCAACAGAAATTTTT
>CBCPNC010000087.1:0-5979 GCA_965120425.1 uncultured Opitutia bacterium | reverse complement strand
ATTGAATTGGCTACTAATTTGTGATTAAAAGGCACATTACTACCCCTTATATATGCTTGTATTGTTCTAAGACTTAAGTTATGTGTAGTAACACTAGGCTCTTGAGTTAGCCTCGCTATTTTGCTTAATGCATCTGCTCGTACTGATGCGTACTTTGACACCGCATTTTGAATATTTACTATATTTGGTTGATTATTTGTTGGTGTTGATTGATTTAACCCTCGCGTGGGAATATGATATATTTTGTGTGGTATTTTTTTTGCGGTTATAATTTTTTAATGTAAATTTATGGAATGAATAAATATGGAGGCGCGGGTCGGAATCGAACCGACGCATAAAGGTTTTGCAGACCTCGGCCTTACCACTTGGCTACCGCGCCATTATGAATTCCACTAAAAATACCAATAAAATTTTTACAAGACCAAAATTATATAATATAAGTAAATGGTTTTAAAATTTTATGCTGTCGTATAAAGATTGTAGTTTGCTTTCTAATATATTTGCTAGTTCAGGAACTGACATGTTGGCAAAATCTTTATAGGGTATTTTTATTCCATTAACAATTACTTTAGAAAAAGGTTTTGGAATAAGAAATTTATCCCATGTATTTAGTTCCCAACAAGATGAATACTTCATCGTTAATAAAATAATATCTACTTTAGCTTGTAGAGCAAGTAAAGGAACTCCATGTTTTAATTTTTGTGCAGGGCCGCGTGGACCATCAGGTGTTATTGCAACATTAGCTCCTTCTTTTAGTTTAGTTTCTAGAATATGGAGTGCAAATTTACCACCACGCTTACTCGATCCTCGTACATTGTTAATATGAAATATGTCAAATAATGTACTTAACCATGCACCATCTTTTGATGGGCTGATCAGTCCGTACATTGGCAACTTAGTTTTTAACATACCATTTAATTTCCATATTAGAAATAAATTTTTATGCCAAAATGCGATTACAGCAGAATTATTGTGACTATTTAAAATATTGTCTATTTCTTTTGTGGGGCATATTCTTATTGTTTTAGCAAAAATTCTTAACAATAAAGCAACAATATAAGTTAAGAATTTTTTCCAAGTGTGTATTTTTTGAATTTTAATTTTATTAAACATCAGGGATGCTATTTTCGTGGAAATAAAATAATATTTTCTCCTATTTTGTTATTAGATAGTGAGTTATTAAAATTTAGGTCGTTCCAATTAACATTTCCAGAGTATCCCAGTGTTTGCAAAATTTTATCTGCAGAATGCGGGATAACGGGGCTTAGTAAAAATGTCGATAATTGAAGAGATTTTAGGGCATTACCTAGAACATCTTGAAGTTTGATTTTATCTTCTTCTTTATCGGATTTAGCGAGTTTCCAGGGAGCATGTTGTTCAATATATTTATTTGTGGCATTGATGAATGAAAAGATTTTTTCTAATGCAATGTTAAATGAAAACTTATTATAGTTTGATATAACTTCATCTTTTATTTGTTCCCACATTGTTTGTAATTGTATATCCGTATTTTGAATCATAGGAACTATTTTGTTACAGTATCTTTTAATCATGTTTACTAAGCGGCTTAACAGGTTCCCAAGATCGTTTCCAAGGTCAGTTGTATAACGTGTAATGAAGCGTTCATGATTAAAATCACAATCTTGCCCAACATTCATTTCTCGAATTAAATAATATCTAAACGCATCAGGGCCATAATCATTGATGTAGTCCATAGGGTTGATGATATTTCCTCGGCTTTTCGACATCTTTTCTCCAGAATATAACCACCAACCATGTGCAAGAAAAGTATGTGGCAATGGAAGATTAAGTGCATGTAACATAATTGGCCAATATATAGTATGCGCTGGTACTAATATGTCCTTGCCTATGATATGTAGATCTGCGGGCCAGTAGGCTTCACGATTTTTAATTAATGTCCCAGAAATGTAGTTTAATAGTGCATCAAACCAGACATATGTGACATATTGATTGTCAAATGGTAATTCAATTCCCCATGATAATCGATCTTTTGGTCGTGATATACATAAGTCATTAATTGGCTCTTTTAGAAATTCTAAAACTTGCTTGGCTCGAAATTTAGGATATATGAAGTTGGGATGATCATTGATATAATCAATCAACCATTGCTGATGTTTTTTTAAACGGAAAAAATAATTAGACTCTTTTATTTCAATTACTTGACCAAAATCTAATGGCCATTCTCCATTTACTTGATCTTTTACCTGAACGAATCGTTCGGCGCTTATACTATATAATCCAGTATATTCTGCTTTATAAATTTCACCAGAATCAAATAATTTTTGTAAACATTGTTGCACAAATTTTATATGATATTCATCTGTTGTTCTAATGTAGTGGTCATACTTTACGTTTAGTTTATTGCACATTGATTGAAATTTATGTACGATTGTATCACATAGTTCTTTAGGAGGAATGTTGCTTTTTTGTGCAGTTTGCTCAACTTTTTGTCCATGTTCGTCAAGCCCAGTCATGAAATATACATCTTTATTTTGTAATCGTGATACTCTTGCAACTACATCAGCTAAAATTTTTTCATAAGCATGCCCGATATGAGGTTCTCCATTGGCATAATCTATAGCTGTTGTGATATAAAATTTGTTCATTTAGTATGACTCTATATATGTGCTTTTCTAATTTTCAATGTGATTTTTTTTGTAAAAATTAGGTAACGGTACCATGCCTTGCGATTTGGCGATATCCATTAATTTTTTTGTAGAACATTCTGTTTTTATCGCCTTCCTGATTTCATTGGAAAGTACAAGCGTCTCGAAAATTGCCTTGCGTCCAATTTGTTTGTTATTTTGAATATTTGGTATTAAACGTTGAGCTATTATGTAGTTTAATGCTTCAGCTAGTGTATTTTTATCAATTCCAAGATCGAGTAATCGTGGGATAGCATGAACTGCATCATTTGAATGCAACGTTGAAAATACTGTATGTCCTGTTAATGCAGCTCTTAGTGTTAATTCTGCTGTTTCATGATCGCGGATTTCTCCGATCAATATAATGTCTGGATCATGCCTTAAAAATGACCGCAAAATTTTCGGGAATGAGAATCCTATATCATCGTTTATATTAGTTTGAGAGATTCCATCTACGATATATTCTACAGGGTCTTCGCATGTTAAAATTTTTACTTTGTCAGTATTTAGTTCGTTTAATATACTATATAAAGTCGTGGTTTTACCACATCCAGTTGGTCCAGTTATTAATGTTATGCCGCGGCTTGTTAAGATATTAGGAAGGTGTTTGTAAAACACTGTATCAATGGATGCAAGTTCGTAAATGTTTAAGACATTCTTTGTATTTTGTAAAATACGTAGAACAACGCTTTCACCAAACTGAGTTGGTATAGTAGATATCCGGAATTCAGTTGGTTTGTTATCAATTAATTGACAAATATTACCTTCCTGTGGGTATCTATTTTCAGAAATGTTAAGATTGGCTAATATTTTTAACCGTGTAACTACCGGTTGCCCGATGTCTTTTGATGCGCATGAATGATCCTGAAGTATTCCATTAACGCGATAACGTACTGAAAATTCTTTTTCAAATATTTCGAAATGAATATCAGATGCATTGATAAATACTGCATTATACAAAATATCATCTACAAATTGTATTATTGATGCATCAGGGTTATTCATGAACTATAGTCGCTACAGAATCTCCCATTAAGATATATGTTTCAATTCCATTTAATGTATTTTCTAAAATATCAGAGTCAAATTCTATCGTTCCTTGTTCAAATAACATCAAGATTGTAGATCCACCGATTTCAAAATACCCCTTTTCTTGTCCTTTTAAAACTGGTGTGAATGGTGAAAAAGTTTGTTTAATTGAACCGACACATGTTGCGCCAATTTCCATCATTAGTATGTTTCCGCAATTTTTTGTTCTTAGAAGGGTGTACATGCGTTTATTTTCCAAAAATGTTTTGAAATTTCCCTTCATAGCAACTGGGTTGACTGAAAAATAATATCCATTTATCAAGTATGTAGTTTCCGGTTGACAATCTACTGGGAAACAAAACCTGTGGCAATCTACAGGAGATAATCTAACAATTAATAAGCTTGGATTTTTAAAATTTTTAGATAAGTTTGAATTCCTTGTTAGTTGTTCTATGTTTAATTTTTCACCTTTTACAAAGAAAGGGGTTGTGTTGTTTATTGATTCATACGCAAGTATTCTTCCATCGGATGGGGATATGATTGTTTTAGGGTTTGGAGATATTGGGCGTGAACTAGGCTTTAACTTTCTAATGAAAAAATCATTAAAACTAGTGTATTCATTTACCTTTTTTTCAAATGACTCTTCTTTTAGCCCGTATTTTTCAATAAATGGTCTTATTTTCGATGCACTAGATTTTTTATGAGCATATATCCTATATAGTGAGGAAAATATCTTTTGTTTAAATAACAATGCTGTTCCTATTTGTCCGATTGGATTATTATATGTGAATCTTAAAAACTTCTCACCAAATATTAATTCTGGTTCAAGCTGTTTAGTGTAACGATTAAATATTGATATATTACGCATTCAACTATCTTTAGTATAAAAATTTTAATGTGGCAATCAATTATAGAATTTATGTTTCTTATTTAAGAAAATTTTATAAGCTGACATAGTATGTATTTCCGATTTTTGGCACTTGATTCATCCAATAATATTGTTCGCGGAACATTGCATGCTGGTAGTCGTGTTGAAGCTGAATCTATTATTGGTAATAATGGATTAACGGTAAAATTACTTCAAGAAATTTCAGATAATCATTCGGTTCATTTGAATTGGCGCGGTAATGCATCGAGACTTTTTAAGAAAAAATTGAATATTTTTAACTTTAAAAAGCAATTTTTTCAGCAAATGTATCTTTTATTAAAATCTGGAATAAATACAGAAAAAGCTATTCAGCTTATTAGTAGCCAATATACTACCCACAGTAGTGAAGTTAAAATTTGTGAAATATTATTAAAGCATATTTGTGCGGGAAAATCATTGTCTGCAGCTATGAGTGCGTTGCAGCCAAATTTTACTTTCATGGAGATTAATGTTGTTCGTGCAGCTGAACACATAGGACGTCCCCAGGAAGCTTTGTATCAATTAAGTGAAGTGTCTCAGACCTTAGATACAATGAAGACGAAATTTGTTCTTTCAATGATATATCCTTGTATTGTTATAATAGTTTCAGTGTTTGTCATGATGTTATTGGGTGGAATAATTATTCCGCAGTTTCAAGAGTTGTTTTTTGAGTACAAAGACTTACAATTACCACTTTTAACACGTATTGTTGTTAATTGCTGTAATTTCTTTGGCAGAAATTATTTGAAAATAATATGTGGTTTATTGTTATTTGTTGTAGTTGTTAGGAGTGTATATCCTCAAAAAATAAAAACACTATGGTTGAAAGCTCCAATAGTTAGTAAGATTGTCAAAGATTATAATATTTACTTGTTCACTGTAAATTTAGGTACATTATTAACATATGGTATTAATCTGCAGCAAGGTATAGCTATTGCGAAAAATGTTGTATCTGAGAAACGTTTGAAAAATCTAATTGAAATGGTAATTGATAATGTTCGTCATGGTACTACTATTTCGCACTCATTATCTATGATATTGCCTCGTGTAGCTACTGGAATAATTGTTGCTGGAGAAAAAACTGGAGAAATAGATAAGGCTTTTATTAAAGTTTCTGAAATATATAGGGAAAAATTATTGGAACGTTTAAATCTATTATCTGTTTTGATAGAACCAATACTAATTATTATTATAGCAATGATCGTCGGAGTTGTAGTTGTTGCTATGTTTTTGCCATTAATAGATTTGATGCAACATGTGAAGATGTAATTACTCCTGTTTACGTATGTATTTTGAATATATTATTAAAGCTATTCCAGTTATTGCTAAGAAAATTGAAAAGAATTGTCCTCTAGAAAGGTGACATATTAATGGTGC
>CBCPNC010000086.1:0-8827 GCA_965120425.1 uncultured Opitutia bacterium | reverse complement strand
CAAAGCAGGCTGAAAGTTTTAGAAAAAATGAAAACTACAGAACATGATTTTGGAAATTATGATGTTCAGTTTTTTTTTAAAAATCCTATTACTGAGGTTGATCGTAAACTAATTTCTTTAGAAAAAGTTACTGCTGGATATAATAATAAAATTATCTTACATGATGTTTCTTTGAGCATTGATTACGGTGAACGTATAGCGTTTTTGGGCGCTAATGGCAATGGAAAATCTACCCTAGCTAAGGTTATTGCTGGTAAATTACTGCCATTTTCTGGAGATATTAAGCGAGCGCGTAATCTAAAAATCGCTTATTTTTCACAACAACAGACGGATGAATTAGATGTTAATTTGACAGCATTAGAGTTATTTCAAGCACATAATCCAGAGCAATCAGAAACTACAGTGCGTTCTATACTCGCTAGTTTTGGGTTAAGTGATATGCGTTCCAAAACTCGGATAGAACAATTATCGGGCGGAGAAAAAACTCGTTTATTATTGGCAATCTTATCATTTCAATGTCCGCATGTATTGATACTTGATGAGCCAACGAACCATCTAGATATTGAGGCTAGAGAAGCGTTAATTTTATCGCTTAAAAAATATTCCGGGGCAGTTATTTGTATAAGTCATGATTTCTATATGCTTGAACCAAGCTGTAACAAGTTTTACATCATTGATGATAATACATGTAAAATTTTTTCAGGTGGGTTAGAAGATTATAAATCATTTTTGCTTTCACGTAATAAATTGCCCCTCAAAAGGAAGGGAAAAAATTATCATGCTTTTCAAAAGTCAGGTAGGCAGATTTTACGAAAAATTACTGCTTTGGAAGCAGAAATCGATTCATTGTCGAAGCAAAAATTTGAATTAGAGCATGAAATAAATAGTAACTATTCAATATCAATATACGAACAGTATTTAAAAGTTGTTAATGACTTAAAAATACGTGAGGAAGAATGGTTAAATTTAATGGAATCTGTAGAAATTTTAAATTAAATTTCAGCTAATATTTGTTTAGTATAATTTTCAATTACTGCTGCACTTTTAGATAAAGCAGAATATTCTTCATCTGTTAATTGTGGTTCAAGAACTTTGACAGCTCCATTGGAGTTTATAATTGTTGGCATTGCAAGACAAATATTGCGTGCGCCTGCGACTGTTGCATGGTGTGATGAAATTGTCAGTATTTTATTGGAGTTTGAAATTATTGCTTGACAAATTTTGCCAATTGCACCAGCGATACCATAAAAGGTTGCTTTTTTCCCGGCAATAATTTTATACGCTGCATTGCGTACATTATCATCAATTTTAGCTTTTATTTCATCTGTTAATTCATGCCCTATTTGTTGTGCTATATCTTGAACATTATGTATTCCAGCTCTTGCTTGCGACCATACCAATACTTCACTATCGCCGTGTTCGCCGAGTACATATGCATTGATAGAATGTGGGGATATGTGTAAGTGTTTCGACAGTTGAGTAATGAATCGTGCACTATCTAAAACGGTACCACTGCCAATTACTTGATTAGTTGGTAGCCCTGATGATTTTAATGTTATTTCAGTCATTACATCTAATGGATTTGAAGCTACCAATAAAATGGCATTTGGAGCGAATTTTAATACTTGTGGAATAATTCCTGAAAAAATTTTTGCATTTACTTTTAATAAATCTAACCGTGTTTGTCCAGGTTTTTGGTTTGCTCCAGCGGTTAAAATAACTATTCCTGCTCCCTGTAAAGCGTCATAATCTCCAGCATATATTTCTCCTCCACATGTACTTGGTGCTGCATCTTGAATGTCAATTGCTTCTGCTGTTGCTCGTTCCTTATCAATATCAACTAATACTACTTCACTAGCTATTTGCCCGGTTATTAATCTAAACGCTGTTGCACTTCCTACAAATCCAGATCCTACAATGCCAATTTTCATATAAAATTTCCGTAAACTGACTTTAGTTTAGTCTTTACTGAAATATAAGCAATCAAAATTTTGAGAGAATGTTGTTTTATTAGGCTTGTGTTTTATTGTGTGAAGTATACACTGTTTTTCTTTATATGAGTATAAGTGAGATTAATAGTGTTAGAGATAGTGATTTAGTAAGTGATGCAAGTATAGGTAGTTCAGGTGAAAAATTGAAGTTTTCTGTGCCTGGTGAGCAAATTTCAGATCCATCGTTGCAATTAAGCAAAAATTCAGCTACCAGCAGGAAATCTGGTAGGTTTTTAATTAGAAGGAAGGCTATTACTGATCGTAGCCCAACAAATTCTAATATGAAAACTTCCTATTTATCGTCACAATCGAGTGGTACGTTAGTTAGTGGATCTGGTAAGTTTGAGGTTAGTGTTAGCACAGAAGATAGTTTGGAAAGTTCCTCCTTGCCGTCACAATCGAGTAATGATCCCATGAGCGGTAAAAAATATTATGAATCCGATCTATCTTATGGATTTAGTTCATCACATCAATCAGATAGTTTTATGTTTGAAAGTGACACTTCAGTTTCATCAAATGAGATGGCAAGTGATGAATCTGAAGGAGTATTTGCATCGTTTGATCGATCTGATGAGAAAGTGTATAAAAATTTTAATCCAGATAAAGTATGTAATGCTGATAATAAGGAATTTTTGGAGTATATGGGTATATCTAAAGCACAAGCATTGTTTGGAGGAACGACATTATTTCTTAAACTTAGCAAAGATAAAGATTTTTTACTGAATAAACCAGGGCTAATAGCCCACTGTATGTTGCAAAGTAACTCAAAGAATATTGACGATTTTTTTGATAGAAATCTGAAAAGAAATGTCATTCAAAGTTTTTTTAATTTATTTGATAATGATGAAAGAATGAAATTTATGAAAAAGACACTAGATTTCTATCCTGGAGTATTACAAGTTGTACGAGAATTTTGCAATGATCCTGAAAGCTTCGATTATGATGTTGCGGTAATGTTGAAAATGGCACTTGACATATTTTGTGATCGTTCACCAGAAAAGTTAAGTGAGGAAGAGAAAATATTGTTTAAATTTTACAGTGGATTATCAAAAGATGACATGCAAATGTTAAGAACATGGAATTCTTCATCTAGTGGTTCTTCTGCCGCTATGTCATCGTCTGACAGTGAAGCTTCTAGTGATGAATAAATTGAAAATTGCTAAAAAAAGTTTCACTTAAGACGTGGTAAGAATTTTTTAGAGATTAAAAAATTTTTAAATAAGTCTTTATTAGTTCGTTAGTTGAAAATTTTTAAATTTTTCTCTCAAAGAAATTGAAAATTTTTGCTAGACAAATTTTTTGCACTATATATGGTGTTAAAAGATTGAAGTTAGCACTATATGTAGTGTTCTTTCTGACTTTAATACCTAAACTTAATTAGAATTTTTTTAAATTATGGAAAAAGTAGCAGCAAATAAGGTGGCAGCTAACGCAGTTTGTAATATATCCAATGAGGTTATGTTGCATGGTCAAATTTACCAAATTTTGTTTGAGGCAGGAAAAGCAACTCATGAATATTCATCTAATATTGCTTGGGATCTTGCTCGTGAAGTAATTTCAAAAATTTGGGAGCGCTATCCAGGACAGCAACCAACAGTAGATCAGGTGGAAGATTTAATTGAACAAACTTTAATGCTGTCAAGATATCATGTAGCTGCTAAGACATTTATTCTTGCTCGTGATAGGCGTAATAGATTGCCGGAGTTAACTAAGCAGTCTGAAGTAGAACGCATTAATCAATATATTTCACGTGCAGATTGGGAGGTAAAAGAAAATAGTAATATGAGTTATTCCTTACAGGGGTTAAATCATTATCTGTCGGGTGCATTAAGTCAAACTTATTGGTTAAACAGTGTTTATCCAGCTAGTATTAGGGAAGCACATGAATCAGGTGATTTTCACATCCACGATCTTAATCAACTATCGGTTTATTGTGTTGGTTGGGATTTAGGAGATTTATTACGTGAGGGGTTTTGTGGAGTGTCTGGCAAAATTGAGGCCCGTCCACCAAAACATTTCCGTACAGCTTTAGGACAAGTAGTTAATTTCTTTTACACATTACAGGGAGAAGCTGCAGGAGCGCAGGCATTTTCGAATTTTGACACATTATTAGCGCCGTTTATTAGGTTTGATAATTTAAGTTATGACCAAGTTAAACAGGCATTACAGGAATTTGTTTTTAATGTTAATGTTCCTACAAGAGTTGGGTTTCAGACGCCGTTTACTAATATTACATTGGATTTGTTTTGTCCTAAACATATAGCTAATGAACCGGTAATAATTGGCGGTGAAGTCAAGGAGAATAAATATTCAGAATTCCAAGAAGAAATGAATATTTTTAATCGAGCATTATTTGAAGTTATGACTGAAGGAGATGCTCGCGGTAGAATTATGACATTTCCAATACCGACAATTAATCTAACTAAAGATTTTGATTGGGACAATCCAAACCTTGATGGTTTGTGGGAAATGACAGGAAAGTATGGCATTCCATATTTTTCTAATTTTATTAATTCTGATATGAATCCTGAAGATTCGCGATCAATGTGTTGTCGACTACGTATAGATAATACTCAGCTCGATAAACGTGGTGGTGGGTTGTTTGGAGCTAATCCATTGACTGGCAGTGTTGGGGTCGTTACTATTAATCTGCCAAGAATCGGATTTTTATCAAAATCTAAGCCGGAATTTTTATCGAGGTTGTCTAATTTGATGGAACTCGCGAGTGAAAGTCTTGAAATTAAGCGTGAATTGTTAGAAAAATTGACAGCCTCGAACCTGTACCCATATACTACATTTTATCTCAAACATATTTATGAAAGATTTGGGAAGTATTGGAAAAATCATTTTTCGACAATTGGGCTTGTCGGCATGAATGAAGCATGTTTGAATTTTTTGAAAAAAGATATTACTTCTCCAGAAGGAAAAGCATTTGCTTTAGAAGTGTTAGATTTTATGCGTGAGAAGATTTTAGAGTTTCAAAAGAAAACAGGTAATCATTATAACTTAGAAGCTACTCCAGCAGAAGGAACATCATTTAGATTAGCTAGAAAGGATAAAAGTCGTTTCGGTAATGCAATTTTGGCGGCTAATGAAGAAATGCAAAAAAGCAACAATGATGTTCCTTTTTATACTAATTCTATTCATGTTCCTGTAAATTATACCGATGATTTATTCGAAGTATTAGATCATCAGGATGAATTACAAACAAAGTTTACTGGTGGTACTGTTGTTCATTTGTTTTTAGGAGAACGTGTTTCAGATAAAAATGTAGTTAAAGCACTAGTGAAAAAAGTCGCAGAAAATTACAAGTTGCCGTATTATTCTTTAACACCAACATTTTCGGTTTGTCAGGAACATGGTTATTTGGCTGGTGAACAAGCTACTTGTCCACATTGTGGAAAACAAACAGAGATTTATTCTCGTATTGTTGGTTATTTACGTCCAGTCCAGCAATGGAATGATGGTAAACAAGCAGAATTTAAGATGCGGTCGAATTTGCACTTTAATTTAAATAATTCTTGTGCTTGTGCGCAAGCTTGCTAGATTATCGCTTATTGAGTTGTTTTTTTGATGTGTTTGAGCTGGTGAAATATGTTATACTTCCCAGCTTTTTTTATAAATAGTAAGTCATATTTTGTGTGAAATATTGACGGTTGATTTATTTAAATTTAATTTAAAACTTATGTTAGATCCACAAGAAATTTTAGAACTTAAACGATTAATTGCTACTCCTAGTGAGGAAAAACCTAATTTTAATTGGGGAAAAATTGTAGATATATCAGATGTTCACTCAGATGTTAATATGTTTAATTTGGCTCTAGAAATTGGAGAGGCGATAACAAATATTTGTCTAACACGTGGAGAATCTGACATTTTTACAGAAGTTAATAAAAACTTAGTTGCTGATTTACTAAGAAGTATTGCGTTAGAAACGTTAAAATATGAAAATCAATCTCTCAATAAAGATGAAATTAATAGTATAGTAGAAGAAGTTTTGGTTCGAAATGGCGCAATTGATATTGCAAGAAGTTTTGTACTAAAGAAACATTTAGAATATGACATTTATAGTAATGTTCAACGTTGTAAACCATGTATTAAGCTCATTCGCAGAAATAAGCAGGTAGTTCCATGGAATGAGTCAAAAATTGAACATGCTGTTATCCAAGCATTTGCAGCAGTTAACCAAGATGCTTCTCCAGCTTCAGAAATTTCAGAAAAAGTTACTGAAAATATTATAAATTCTGGGTTGTCTTTTGTGTATATTGAAGACGTTCAAGATGCGGTACAAGAGGAGCTTATGCGCGCAGGATTTTTTAAAGTGGCAGAGGCCTACATTTTGTATAGGGCACAACGAGCGCAAATGCGTAGGGATATTATAGATGAAGAACAAGATAATGTTACAGAAGAGAAATATCAAGAATCTATAATTCTTATTAATGAAAATGATGGAAGCACTTCTTTGTGGGACGTATCTGATTTGCAGGCAAGAATTTCATTTGCACGTGACGGTATAGATTCTCATCTATCAAATAATGAAGTGATTGCTGCTTTGCGTGAAGGAATATATAATGAAATCAGCAGGCAAGAATTTCAGGATAAAATTATTGAAAATGCTCGTGGATTGATTGAAAAAGATCCAGAATTTGCTATTTTTGCAGCGCGTATACAGTTGCTGTATTTGTATGAAAAAATTTTTAACTGGCATTGTGTAAAAGACGATGTTTCTGCCCTACCAGAAAAAGAGGCCAAGATATTTATAGAATACATTAATAAATCGGTAAAACTTGGATTGTTACATCCTAAAATGTTAAACTATGATCTGCAAAAGTTAGCAAAGGTGTTAGACGTTAGTGCTGATCTTAAATTTGATGCTATTGCTTTACAAAGTTTAGTAGAAAATTATCTTCTACGAAATGATGATCAGGAAATTTTAGAAACGCCGCAGATGTTATGGATGCGAGTTGCAATGGGTGTATTTTTATCTAGAGAATCGCGTTCAGAGGACGATGTTATCGCGTTGTATAATCTATTAAAAAATCGTCAGTTTTGTTTATCGACACCTACTCTTTATTATGCTGGTACACCTAAAGCACAAATGTGTGCAAGTTATATTTACCATGTTAATGATAACCTTGAAAGTATCATGAGTCGTGGAATTGCAGATAATGCATTTATTTCTAAATGGGGTGGTGGTGTAGGTGGTTCATGGAGTAATATTCGCGGGCGTGGTACACGTATAAAAGGAACGCGTGGAGATTCACCGGGGATCATTCCATTTTTACAGTTACATCAGCATCAATTAGCGGTGGCTAATCAAGGTACTGAACGCAGACGTGGGCGAGGGATTGCTACTTTGGAAATCTGGCATTGCGATGTCCAGGAATTTATTGATTTTAAAAAGAAAAATAGCTCTATAGGTTCATATAATGAAGAATTAGGTACTGTTTTATGGATCCCTGATCTTTTTATGAAACGTTTAGGAGAGAATGGTGATTGGACATTATTTAATCCGGGGGATGCTTGTAAGTTACACGATTTATATGGTGACGAATTTGAAGAATCATATGCAATACTTGAAGAAAAAGCTGATAATGGAGAAATATTTTCTAAAAAAATACCAGCTCAAGAACTATGGCAGAAAATAATGCAAAGGATCTTTGAAACTGGGTATCCTAAGATAGCTTTTAAAGATACAAGTAATTATTCAAATATGTGCAAAAATGGGGTTATTCATTCTCCTAATTTATGCCTCGAGCATATGTTAAATTCGGATATTGACGAAACTGCAGTTTGCAATACTGGTTCACTGGATATAAGTAAACATTTATTGTCGGATGGTTCCCTAGATTATGAATCTTTAAGAAATACCGTGCAAGTTGCAGTACGTGCACTTGATACGATCGTTGATGGCAATTTTTACCCTACTGATGCTTCCAAGAAATTTGCTCAAAAATACCGTGCTATTGGGCTAGGAGTTATGGGTTTTCAGAATGCTTTATATCACAAAAATTTACCATTTGATAGTAAAGAGGCTTTTAGCTTTAGTAATGAATGTTTTGAATTTATAGCATTTGAAACTATAAATGAGTCGATTGAATTGGCAAAAAAGTTTGGGAAATGTCCAATTTGTGGCCAAACAGAATGGAGCTTGGGTAAGCTTCCTATGGATTTTTCTAGCAAGAAATTTCAAACAACTTTAAATTGGGATTCTTTGCGTGAAAACTTAAAAAAATTTGGTATTCGAAATGCGTATCTTAACGCTATTTCTCCTACTCGAAAAATTTCTCGATTAATGGGGTGTTATCCTGGTTTAACACCAGCAACCCGTAATGTGTTTATTAAAAAATTATCTGATAATCATGAAATGATGATTATAAGCCAGGAATTGGTGACTACATTGAAAAAATATTCATGTTGGAATAAAGAAATTCATAAACAAATTCGATATTTTGAAGGTGAGTTAGCAGCGATAGATGAAATTCCAGATAATATTAAAAATTTATATAGTACTGCTTTCATGATTAATTGGGATGTGTTAATTGAACATGCTGCTATTGTACAGCATTGGATAGATCAGTCGCAATCTCTTCGTTTATTTTTATCGGCTCCAAACTTACATGTTTTATCAACCATGTTTATAAATGCTTGGAAAAGCGGCATTAAGTCTATTAATGATGTTAAGTCTGCTGGATTTATGCTCGGTAAGAAAAATCGTGAAAGTGATGAAGGCATGGATGGTACAAGTGTTATGTTAAATGTGCTTGATAAGTTTCGCAGTTACAATTTTTTAGGTTAAACAAGTGACGTTATGGTTTACGAATTAAAAAGTCTAA
>CBCPNC010000085.1:0-7057 GCA_965120425.1 uncultured Opitutia bacterium | reverse complement strand
GCTGGCAAACGTGGTGTTGTAACAATCGCTACTAACATGGCTGGTCGCGGAACGGACATTAAACTTGGAGATGGAGTTAGTGAACTTGGGGGATTATTGGTATTAGGTACAGAACGGCATGAATCTCGACGAATTGATCGTCAATTACGAGGTCGATGTGCTAGGCAAGGAGATCCAGGTTGTACAAAATTTTTTGTATCTTTAGAAGATAATTTGATGCGTTTATTTGCCAGTGCTGGGCCAATTGCTTCATTACTAAATAAAACGTTTCAAGAGGGGGAGGTATTAGAGCATCCGTTGTTGAATAGATCTATTCAAACTGCCCAAAAAAAAGTGGAAGAATATCATTATGGTATACGTAAGCGTTTATTGCAATATGATGATGTATTAAATAAACAACGTGAAGTTATATATTCTTTACGTAATGAAGTTTTACATAGTACATCTCTCAAAAAGATATTATTTGGCATGGTAGAAGATTTTATCAATGACCAATGTACGGAATGCCTTGAAAATGAAGATTTTTTGAATTTAGCAAAAAAAATTAACTCTAATTTCCCGATTGCTATTGATGAAAATTATTTATTTAATAAACCTCTCGAACAAATTGTTGATGACGTTCTCAATAAAATTAAAGAATCTTACTCGGTAAAAGAAGAAGCAGAAGGGATAGAAAACAACACCTTTCTTGAAAGGTTTATTATTTTAAATGCCATAGATCACAATTGGCAAAATCATCTTACAGAGATGGATGAGTTGCGCAACAGCGTTGGTTTGCGAGGATATGGTCAACGTGATCCACTGATGGAGTACAAAAATGAAGCATTCATTTGTTTTGAATCGATGTTAAAATCTATTAGAAATGATATTTGTTATCGTATTTTTCGATCATCTAGCAACCAAAAATCATTTAATGTCATGATGAACAAAATTGCTAGTAATCTGAAATTATCAGGAGGGAGTGACAATAATTTAAATGTGCAACCAAAACAAAATATTAATGTATTAATTCATATGCCAAAAAATGTTGGTAGAAACGATCTTTGTCCATGTGGTAGCGGAAAAAAATATAAAAAATGTTGCGGGAAAGAATAGGTGTTGCGTTATCCGGTGGTGTTGATAGTTCAGTTGCTGCATATCTATTGTATGAGCAAGGGTATGAAGTTTACGGAATGTTCATGCGTACATGGAATGTGGATAATGAATTATCTCCGTTATCTATGTGCCCATGGAGAAAGGACCTAGAAGATGCAAGATCAGTATCTGTTCAATTTGGGTTTAAATTTGAAGTAGTAAACATGATTGACAGATACCGTGAGCTCGTCGTTAAGGATCTTATCGAAGGTTATCGCAATGGAATTACTTCGAATCCGGATGTTTTATGTAACCAACGTATAAAATTTGGAGCGCTACTTAGTCATGCAAAAAATAGAGGATGTGTAAAGATTGCCACTGGACATTATTGTAAAAAAGTACGGAATGCAGATGGTTCATGCGACATATATGAAGGGAACGATAAAAATAAGGATCAATCTTATTTTCTAGCTATGTTATCGCAAGAACAAATTGCGAGTGCTATTTTCCCAATTGGCACATTTGATAAACCTGCAGTGCGTGATATTGCGCGTAAAAAGTTTTTACAAACTGCCCGTAAAAAAGATAGTCAAGGAATTTGTTTTTTGGGTAAAGTAAAGATTCAAGATTTTTTATCTAAATATATTTCTGATTCACCAGGTGAAATTATTAACACACATGGTCAAGTTTTAGGTGAACATCGTGGATTATTTCGATTTACTATTGGGCAGCGTCATGGAATAAATCTTCCATCGAATATAAATAACAAGCATTATGTTGTGATAGGTAAAGATATTAAAAAAAATCAGTTAATCGTAGAAATTGAGGATATTAATTCAAAATTTTTATATAAAAACGAAGTTACAGTACGAGGGTTGAGCTTTACAAATAAACCAATAGAAGATGGTTCTGTTATTTTAGCTAAACCGCGATACCGTGATCCTTCTCAGCAAATAACTTTTCATTATACTTCCCATAAATCAGCAATTATTAATTTTAAGCACAAACAACGAGCACTTAGTAGTGGGCAAGTAGTTGCGTTCTATGATGGAGAATGTTTATTAGGTGGCGGAATTTATGTATAATAGTTATTTTATTTTTGTAAAATTTTTGAAAAAATTACACTGCAAAGATATTTTAAATATTAGTGTTCTTTGTAGTGAATAAATTTGGTAATTTTATTAATATTATGTGCTTATCTAGAGAAGGTATTATCAGCAGCAGCAGTTCCAATCCTAGTATCGTCGACTGACGTACTCTTTTGTTGATGTAATATATCTTTCCACATTTTATTTATCCTATCCTCAAGACTCTGAGGTTGTTGATCTTCGAAAGCCTGAGGAGGATTTATATCAGTAAGGCTAGACAATGAATCGAGTATTTGATTAATGTCATTATCATCTAATGATTTTGCTAATTCTAGCATCCTTTTTCTAATTTCACATTCGGTTGTATCATCCCAATTTTCGACACCTTTAGGCAAAGGTATTGCTATCTCTGTTGTTTCATTTCGTTCCCGGAGCCATGTATTTGCCCAAGCTTCAGCGGATGCGTCAATTGCCTTCATCCTTTCTAGTGATATTTTATTTGGATCTATTGTAAGTGTTGAAGCATTGCCGTGTCCAACAATTATTTTGTTAGCAGTGTAATTCAGCATGTTGTTGGTAACTTTAGTTTGTTCAGTTGTGTTTACATTTGTATCTGTGAGAGTATTATAAGCTTTATAGAATACTTTTGAGCCTGCAGTAGGGAGGGTATATCCTCCATTGTATACGGTTGATTCTCCTTGATTATCAAATACAAAAGCGAGTGTATTTCTTTGTGCCATTTGAGTTTTTATACTATGTTCTTGAGACATTTTTTCTAGGCGTTTTTCTTGTTTTTTTGCATCCTCACCGTCTTTTTGGGCTAGTTCATTTATAAATACTTCAACAGGGATGTTCGAACCTAATCCTCCGTCTTTAACGGTAAGGATACCTTCGTTTGTATATTTGCCGCCGTATCGTCCAAAATTTAATTGCGTAGCGCAAAATGCCATAGGTAATGCCATTGACGCTCTCGCAGCATAAGCTACTGGCATATTGGGTGTGTTTTCACTATTAAAATATAATTCTTTACCATGATTATTGTCCCACCCAGTAATAACCAGTTCTTTAAATGGGTTTTTATGGTTTGTTTTTAGCTTAGAAAGTATTGTTAAATCATTAAAGGTGATCATTGCACTTTCTATAACTTTTCCATTTTCATCTTTGTGTATATTTGGATCTTTTAAGAAATTTAATCGACTTTGCTCTGCCTTTGTAAGGTTTGAGTAATCTTGATCTTTCCCCAAATTGTTTAAAAATTTTGATACAGTTTCCCTGGTTTGGGTATCAATATATTGTACTATTCCAAGTGAATTAGAAAAATTCTCATGCTTTTTTTTCAAATATGATATTATGTAGTTCATTATTTTGTTTGCAAATATATTTAAAGTAATTCTTAAAGGAATGCTTGATGTTAATTTTGCTGTTATAGCAGTGTAGGCAGTAGAGATAATGGTCGGTATTACTGAAATTAATTTACTTGGTTTAGAATTTAACTTTATTAAATCAAATATACCATGGCCTTTGCTATAATAATTTTTTATGTTTTCATATTCCGTTTGTGTGCCATTTAGCACACTAGTGACGAAATTAGATAAAGCCTCGTTTTTTAACCCTATTGCTACTGCTGTTGCAGCTAATGCACCAGCAGAACTACCAGCTACATTTTTAACATTATCTAGTGCGCCTGCTTTGATTAGCGTATTGATGCTTTTACTGTAGCCTAACCCTTTTCCGCCTCCACCTGAAAAAACTAAATTTTCTATACGATTAGGTACTGTTAATTTGATTTTATTGTCTTCAATTTTTACTGTATATGCTATATTCCCATTTTCTTTTTTTAGTAAAAAATTAGTTTTTTCCTCTAAGACTATGATCTTATTTCTCACATCGAGGTTCTTGTTTTGAAGCTCGTTGTTAATTTTTAACATATCGTCTAAAGATGCGGTGCAATTTTTCGCTTCCATTATGGATGCTATCAAACACAGAGACATCTCAGATGAATTGAATATATTTTCTATTTTTTGACCAAAAAAATTATATTTTTCAAGAGGTTTGTTTTTTCTTGCTTCAGCTGTAACTTCCCGCCACTTGGCGATACCTTCGTTTTGATTTTTAAACTCTTGGATTAAATTATTTCCTTCAATCGCAGATTGGGCATTTGATTTATCTCCTGGTGCATATTGCATCAAAAGATAAATTAATGCAGGTGAATTTAATATATCACCTATCGCTTTACTCTGAAAGAAAAATTGGCCATTGTTTTTTGTATCTCCACATAAAATTTGAATAAAATCTTTGATACACTTTATTTTCTTTACGGCATCAGCCTCCGTGTTGCTTGTCTTTTGCGAAAAATTTTTATCTTTAGCCAAAATATTTGCAAAAATCTTGCATTTTGCATACATATCATCGTCTGCATTAGTGCCTTGAAGATTACGGTTTAATAAATTACTTATTAGTAAGTAGCATAGATTTTCATCGCTTACTATATCATTGAAGGTTTTGTCACAAATTTTGCTGGTTTTAATTCTCTCCTCTTGGTCGGCAGTGAAATTTCCATCATCACCAGGAATAATTGGAAATAATGGAAGCTTGTTTTTATTACGGTTTATAGTAAAAACTAAGAATTGTATCCGTTTTATTTTTTCTTCATTACTTATTTTTTGGTTAAAGCAACTATCTAGGGTTGTGTCTATGAGACTATTATCGAAGGACGACGTGTTGCTGTTTTTTATTATACTATTAATCAATAAACGCGTGAAACTTCTATCTTTGAGTATGGTATTTACGTTTGTTCCAAGTATTTTTTTATTATTCTTAGGGTTTCTGAATATGGTATTCCAATCTTCATTAATGTTTGCGTCAATGGTATATATATTTTCTAAAAAATCGTTATATAAAGTTTTACTTACCTCATCTGCTGCGGCGGCTACCCAGATCTGTTTCTACTTTGTTTAAAAGTGCATTAAAGGCCTTAGAAAATACAGATTCGTGTTGAAATTTTCGAAAAAAATTAGATATTCTATCAAACATCCCTTGACTTTCTTTGTTATTAGATTGATTAGTTTGTTTTTCGTTTTGTTCAGGTTGATACTCATTTAGTGCGATAAACTTAACAATAATATCTACTAATTGTTCGTTCTTTAGTTTATCGTCTGCTATTTCGATCTTATATTTTTTAGCAAAATTTTGAATTTGTTTCTGTTTTTGCGTAAGTTCGATATTGATGCCGTTGTCCGCACTACTACTTAAACTAACTGTATTACACATAAGCGCATAAGTGTATATGTTAATACATGTGTTGCAAGGAAAATTTTTTTGTACAATAATTATAGCTCTCATGGTCGGGGTGGCCGGATTCGAACCGACGACATCTTGCTCCCAAAGCAAGCGCTCTACCAGACTAAGCTACACCCCGGAAAAGTAAAACTCTATCTATTTGTTTAAATATCACTTTGTCAAGCTACAAAGTAGAGAAATTAATATTTTTTGTGCCGCTAAATATAATTATAGAAAGTTTACTTCTGTTTTTTATGACGTCTCAATGGAGCAATTCCTTTTTTACTGCTTTCCATGAAAAATTTTAAAAATTTTTGACTTTCCGAGAATTTTAGATCACAAGAATTGATTATATCTTGAGCGACTTTCGCATATTCCCCGGTAGTATTGTATACTAAAGATAAACACTTTTTTATTTCAGCAATTTTTTCTGATGAAAAATTCGCACGTTTTAATCCAACTATGTTAAGTCCTACCACGCTTGAACGATCAGCTGACATAGTGTATGGTGGTAAATCTAGGGATGAAGCGGAATATCCTCCTAATATTACATATTCCCCTACGCGTACAAATTGATGCAGTGCAGAATTTCCTCCAATGAAACTGTGATTACCAACCGTAACAAATCCTCCAAGTAAAGAACAATTTGCTAGTATCACGTTATCTTCGACTACGCAATCGTGGCCAACATGCGCACCTGACATTACATAGCAATTATTACCTACCATTGTCGAGGCATTTTCAATAGTAGCACGGTGAACAGTAGCATGTTCACGAATGGTTGTACCTTTACCAATGATTACTCCTGTCTTTTTTGAATGATCAAATGAAATATCTTGTGGTTCACCTCCAATTACAGCAAAACTATCAATGTAACAGTTTTCTTGGATTGTACTATTAGATCGTATTATAACATGATGTTTAATAGTAGTATTATCAGCGATTTTTACACAGTCTTCTATGATGGCATAGGCGTCAATATTGACGTTGCTCCCTAGTTGAACATTATTCCCAATGATAGCAGTTTTGTGGATCATAAAAAATATTATAAATTAAGATAGGTTGAAATTTCTTCAGCTAATGACTTAAATACAGGGAGGGAAATTCGACTTCCCCAAGCAATTCCAGATTCTACTTTGGCATCATCAACGACTACTGTAATAACAATTTTAGGATATTCAGCCGGAAAAAAACCAGAAAATGATGCTACATGATGTTCATGTGAATATTTTCCATTAATTATTTTTTGCGCAGTTCCACTTTTGCCACAATATGTAATCGATTTATTCATTTTTCCATAGTATGGGTTATTTAAGATTGCACGCATACGGGCAGATGTTTCTTTTGAAAGTACATGATGCCGGAGTTTAGAATAAAATTTTAATACAGGTTTATTTGAATTGCAAATTGATTTAAATAATTGCGGCATGAGTAGTATCCCATTATTAGCAATTACTGACATTGCATAATTTGTTTGTATAGGGGTTACCGCTATACAGTGACCCATAGGTAATCTTGTTATAGTCATAGCATCCCATTTATTAGGAGGGTAGAGTAGTCCGCTTGATTCGCTGTCAAATCCATATCCAGTTTTTGTGCCATATCCAAACTGCTTT
>CBCPNC010000084.1:0-4687 GCA_965120425.1 uncultured Opitutia bacterium | reverse complement strand
CCAACTACGATATAATTCAAACCACACGTGTAGGTATATCAAAAGCTACTGATTACCCTTGGAGATTTTATATAAAAAACAGTAACGCGGTATCTAAAAAATAATAGTAGATAATATTGGTGCTCGGAATGGGACTCGAACCCATACGCCGTTAAGCACACGCCCCTCAAACGTGTGTGTCTACCAATTCCACCACCCGAGCAATTGTGTTATGCATCAAATAATAATTACTAAACCTTGCAATAAAAAATATTTTTCTTTCGAAAAATTTTACAAAACAAGGTATTGACTTATATTTTTCTTTAAATTCTATAAAGATCATGGCAAATAAAGAGGAAAAATGTAAAAATAATGTACCTGGTAAATTTTATGTAGATACAACATGTATAGATTGTGATTTATGTAGGGATATTGCACCTGACTTTTTTGCACGTGATGACGATGGACATTCCAAAGTAATTAAACAACCTGTTGAAAATAATGAAGTTGAACTGTGTATTGAAGCAATGGATAGTTGCCCAGTGGGAGCTATTGGTGATGATGGAGATGAATAAAAAAATGATATATATACAAATTTTAATCTTTTAGAAACTAAAATAATTTGCACTATGATGATAGCCCTTTTAAGGGGTTAGTTTTCTGCCATTGTGTTGCAAAATGAAATAGCTTGCCATGAAAGTTCGCGAATATCAAACATAGCAATCTTCATATCTTTTAAGAAGTTTTCTAAAGATTTTTCTTTGTCTTGGGAATCTTTACTTGCATTCAGTGTAGAGAGTTCACGAATTAGATCGTTTACTGTAGCAATTACATTTTTAAAATGGCATGTTGCTAATATGAAATCCCCAGAATCTATAGAATAAACACCTTGCTGTTGATTTAATGAAGCTTTATTAACTAAGCGATATAAACGAAAATAATTTAATGTCGAAAAAGGATATTCACTTTTTATTAAAACTTCGAAGATACTATCGATGAATGCAAAGATTGAGGTAAATGCAATATTCAGCGGGTTGCCATGAAAAGTATTGATATGGACATCATCAGAAAAGCTATCCCTTGCAATTTTTATTTTATTTTCGAGTTGCTTCCATTGCATAGTAGCAAAGATAAAGTCAAGATGATTAGAAATGTGCCTTAACTTAATGTAAAGTTCGTAAAATTTTTTAGTTTCTTTAGTAACTTCTAATAAATATTTACGACCACTCTGTTCAGACCAGGTATAATACGATTGATCTCCCCAATCATCACTAAAAAAATTAAACTCAAAATTATTATTTGCCAACCTTATAACAAATCTATGAAATAAATTTATAAAATCAATCTAAAACTTAATTATCAATAGTAAAATCTTCAAATCCCGGTCCTTTACTTTGTAAATCATTATTAAAAAATCCGTTTAATTGACGCAATCTAGTAGGATGTCTCATCTTACGTAAGGCTTTAGCTTCAATTTGTCTTATTCTTTCTCTCGTCACATTAAACATTTGTCCAACTTCTTCTAGTGTACGACTGTATCCATCTTTAAGACCAAATCGCAGAGTAAGAACTTCACGTTCCCTTTCTGTTAGTGTATCTAATACAGAACCTAGTTTTTCCCGTAACAAACTGAAAGCTGTCATGTCATAAGGATTTTCAGCACTTTTATCCTCAATGAAATCACCGAAACTAGAATCTTCGCCATCTCCTACTGGATTTTGTAATGACATCGGCTGTTGAGCCATTTTCATTATACTTTGTACACGATCTACTGGCATTTTAACTTCTTTAGCAACATCCTCAGCAGTCGGTTCATGGCCCAATTCTTGAATCAGTTGCTTCTGCGCTTGCATAACCTTATTTAAGGTTTCGATCATATGTACTGGAATTCTAATTGTACGTGCTTGATCAGCAATTGATCTAGTAATCGCTTGCCGTATCCACCAAGTTGCATAAGTTGAAAACTTATACCCGCGCCGGTATTCAAATTTTTCTACAGCTTTCATCAATCCCATATTTCCTTCTTGAATAGAATCCAAGAAAGATAATCCACGATTTGTATATTTCTTTGCTATACTTATTACTAGACGTAAATTTGCTTCAACCATTTCTCGTTTAGCTTGATAAGCAGCCTTCATATGCTCTTTAAATGCACGTACTATTTCTACTAATCGCTGTGGATCTGCTTCATATTTTAATTCAAAATTTTTTAATGCTTTGTTGATTCTAATGACAGAATTTTGTTGTAATGGATCTCCTTCTTCAGCAGCTTTAGAAGCTATTCCCAAATCCTCATATAGTTGTTCTATTTGTCGCAAATCAGGCCTTAACTTAGCAAGAGGTTCTTCAAAAATCTTCATCTTAAAACAAAAACGTTTTAATACAGTTTTCAATTGCATTTGAAATTGTTTTAATCGAAATTGCAGCTTTTTTATTTCACTTTCATCTTTAGAATTAACAATTGATGACCAAGTGCTTTCAACATTTTCTAGCAACATTTTACTATCTTGTATAGCGCGAACAAGCATCTTGTAATATGCTTCACGGCTTTCGATTTTTTTATCTAATACAACACGATCAAATCGCTCCTCACGTTGTAATAATTGTTCTGCTAAATCTATCTGAAATTTCGCCGTTAAATGTATGGAAAACAATTCATCTTGTGCTTTCAATTCTTCCCTTTCAATTCGTTTAGAAATAGCTACTTCTTGATCACGAGTAAGTAAAGGAACCTGTCCCATCTGACGAAGATACATCCTTACTGGATCTTCAATAATTTCATTAGCATTATTTTCAGTTTCCTTTAGTTCATCTTCTATTTTACTTTGATGTTGCTCAATTTCATCAGCATCCAGAATTTCTATACCAAGATTTTCAAGAATGCTCATGACATTCTCAATTTCTTGGGTACCTGTAATAGTTTTAGGTAAAACTTTATTGATATCTTGTAGTAAAGCAACGTATCCTGACTCACGTGCCAATCTTATTAAAGATTGTATACGTGAATTAATCTCATCATTACTATTTTTAACGGTATTCTTTTTTGAGTTACTCATTAAACAAATCTACTATTTTATTGAATTAAATCTGCGGGAACGATGAAATACGTTTACGCAAATACATTCTATCTTTGTGGAGGTTTCTTATCATACCCTTTTCGTCAAGAGAAATTTTACTAATTTTTTTATCAATTTCAGCAATTTTTTCTTTAAAAAAACGAATATGTATTGTTTTCAAGCATGAATTTGCCAAAAATTCCATACTTTCCGGGAAAGAAATATCAGCAAAAATTGAACAAGCTGTATTTCTTTCTTCTTCTGAAAATATTTTTGTGTTATTCAATGAATTAACTCCTTCCCATAAACCTTCATGTGCCTCATTTAAAATTTTAATCAAAATAGTACTTTCTTTTAAATTTGATTTTGTCAATGCATCATATTCTATAATATCGCTGATTTTTTTGGCTAAACCAGGGTCTTCTATGCAAATTGCTATTAATTGCGATTCTACAGTATTTATCTTATTAGATTGGTTTTCAATTTTATCAATAGAATTTCTGTTAATGGATAGGGGATCATTAAAATGCTTTTTTTTGTTTAAAAAGGTTTCAAAATCTTGTCCAATAGCACGCCTATCAAGATTACATAACTGAGAGATTTCATCTAAAAAAGATTCATGAATAATAGAAAGATCAGAATTTGATATTATTTCATAAATATTTTTCATTGCATTTGCTTTTTGTCTTCCTGACATTGATGAATAATTCGGAAGATATCGTTTCACTGCAAATTCCATAGTTGATAGCCCGGATTTTTTTATGAAATTTTGTAAAGTTTCCGGTGAAATATTTTTTAAAAAATCATCAGGGTCTTGCCCAGGAGGTAAAAGAAAATATCTTACATCAAGACCAGCATTTATTGCCATATGTAATAATCGTTCAGCAGCACGTAATCCAGCTTCATCACCATCTAACATACAGTATAAATTAGAAGAATATCTTTTTAATATTTGTAATTGAGTATCAGTTATAGCAGTTCCTTGTGGTGCAACAGCTGTTGTTAATCCTTTTCCCCAACAACGCAATACATCTAACTGTCCTTCTACTAACCAAAAATGATCACATTCATTTATATGTAGCCTAGCTTCATATAACCCAAATAATAAATTTCCCTTATGAAAAATTTCAGTTTCTGGGGAGTTGATATATTTTGCATCTGTTAATACAGAGGTGAGCTCTGGTACTGCTCTAGCGGAGAACCCTACAATTCTACCTTGAATATCACGTATTGGAATCGTTAACCTATACCTAAACCTTAGTTTAAAACTAGAATAGTTGTCCGAGCTAAAATAAAATAATCCACATTTTTTTAATTCTTCTAGTGAAAAATATTTTTTCAGTTCTGTAAGTAATTGTTGTTCATCATGCTTACATAATCCAATAGAGTATTTTTGGGCTTCTAGTAGTGAAAAATTCCGCGCATTTTCCCAAAAATTACGTACTTTTTTCCCAAAAGCATCATTGAGATTAAAGTTTTTAACAAAAATATTATTAGCTATTTCATTAATTTCAAAGAAAGTTTTCTTTTTTGAAGCTTCTTTACTATATCTTTCATTGATATTTTCAAATTCAAGTTTTATATTAAATCGATCAGCGATCATTTCTACAGCTTCATAGAAAGAAACATTTTCCTTAAGTTGTATGAACCTG
>CBCPNC010000083.1:0-6663 GCA_965120425.1 uncultured Opitutia bacterium | reverse complement strand
GAAATTGCAGCAGCCGCAAGCAATAATGATTGATGTTAGCATGGAAGAGTTAGGAAAAATTGTTCAGATCATGGGAGCAGTAGTAGATGTTGAATTTCCAGCATCAAATGTTCCGGATATTTATAATGCTTTGGTGGTTGAGAATAAATTGACCAACACAAAGATGGTTTTAGAAGTACAACAGTTGTTGGGAGACAATTGTGTTCGTACTGTTGCCATGTCACCTACTGAGGGATTATCACGAGGTATGGAAGTTATTAATACTGGAAAGATGATAGAAGTTCCAGTAGGTAAAGAAGTTTTAGGTCGGATATTGAATGTTGTTGGTGAAGCAATTGACAATAAAGGACCCATAGTAACAGAAAAAAAGTATCCTATTCATCGCAGTGCTCCCAAATTGATCGATCAAGATACTAGTTCTAATATTTTAGAGACTGGTATAAAAGTTATTGATTTGATTTGTCCCTTTGTTAAGGGGGGTAAGGTTGGAGCATTTGGTGGTGCTGGAGTAGGCAAGACAGTAATTATAATGGAGCTTATTCAAAATATCGCTATGGCCCATGGGGGATATTCTGTATTTGCTGGTGTTGGAGAAAGATCACGTGAAGGAAATGATCTTTTTCATGAGATGTGTGATTCTAAAGTTATCGATTTGGAACATCCAGAGAATTCTAAGGTTGCACTTGTATTTGGCCAAATGAACGAACCACCTGGAGCGCGTATGCGTGTAGGATTAACAGGACTATCCATTGCAGAATATTTTCGAGATGAAATGAATCAGGATGTTTTGTTATTTATTGACAATATTTTTCGTTTTTCTCAAGCAGGATCAGAAGTGTCGGCTTTACTTGGTCGTTCTCCTTCAGCAGTTGGGTATCAACCTACACTTAGTCAAGAAATGGGAGAGTTCCAGGAACGCATAGCATCAACAAAAAGAGGATCAATTACATCATTTCAAGCGGTTTATGTCCCTGCAGATGATTTGACAGATCCAGCTCCGGCTAATACATTCGCCCATTTGGATTCAACGATTGTTCTTGACCGAAAAATTGCTTCTCTAGCTCTTTATCCTGCAGTTGACCCACTGGCATCAACGTCCAAAGCATTATCTGTGGATGTAGTCGGGGAAGAACATTTTAATGTTGCACGCAGAACACAGGCATTATTGCAGCGATATAAAGAATTGCAGGATATTATCGCTATTTTAGGGTTAGATGAGTTGCCAGATGAAGATAAGATTGTAGTATCCCGTGCTCGTAAAGTGCAAAAGTTTTTATCACAGCCATTTCATGTTAGTGAAGTGTTTACAGGCATTCCAGGTCAGTATGTAAACATTGCGGATACTATTCGTGGTTTTAAAATGATCTTGGATGGAGAAGTTGATAATATTCCGGAAAATGATTTTTATATGCAAGGTAAAATTGACAATGTCATAAAAGAATATGAAAAAGATTCTAACAGTAATTCTTAATTGTTTGTTGTTTGTTTTTTCTTTAAAAGCGGATGGTATTTTTTTTAGTTCTAATGGCAATTTAACACGAGATTGCCAAGAATTATTTGATGCACTTAATTTGCCAAATTATATTGTGGATGCTCATTCTTGGAGTGATTATTGGTGCCGTGACGTTTTAACATTTTTGAAAACTAATTGTTGGGTAGATGGAGAATACAAAGAAGCGAGAGGAAATAATGTAGACTTTGATAAAGTAATCGATTTTTCAGAAAAACTCGGTGTTATTTCACATAATTTGCCGGGAAAAAATGTGTACGATTATGTCGTCATTATGTGTGATAATGCCATAGAAGCGAGATTGAATTGTAAACTATGGACGACACTAATGCAATTGAATCAAAATTCCCGATTACTAGTAAATAAGTCGGTTATTGTTTTTGTAAATGGTCAGTGGTTACTTTCTATGTGGGATGGACGTTGGTCATTTAAAATGAGTGATGATGGTTCACTGAATTCACTTGTGAGATATTTATATAAACTAGTGATTGATACTAATAAGTATCCTACTGAGGTTGTACGTATTTCATATTGTAGTGTAGATCCATATTGTAGGAATGATTTTGTAAGGAAAGCTAAGATGGTTGATATTTTACAAGAGGTTGTCAATAAACATCAAATAAAGGGAGATATTTTAATAATTACCCCAAGTGAATATGTAAGTAAAAAATTAGAACAAATTAAGAATATTGTTACTAGCGATGATAGTAGTATCAATAGTTATGAGGTTGTAGGATATTCCGTTATTCAACCGAGTGAATGTGTAGATATGTGTCAAAGTGTTGAAGTGTTTTCAGCATGCTTCTTTGATAAATTATCAGAATTGATGGAGAAAGAATACAATGTAATGTTCCCTAGAACTTGGCTTTATTATTAAAAAATTTTTTATATGATGAAACTTTTAGTCAATGTTATTACTCCTAATGGAGTATGTATACGATCTGAAGCATGCTCAATAGTTATTCCTACTGAGACTGGTGAAGTCGAAATTCTTTCAGGACATAGGCCGTTAGTCAGTATATTGACTCCTGGTTGGATGGTAATAAAAAGTGATGGAAATGATGATTTATCTTATATTGTTGACCAGGGGTTTGTTAGAATATCAAATGATGAAGTTTATGTCATAACTGATGAAATGCTAAACTCGGAAGATGTAGATTCTCTTGCAATTGATGCTGCTGTTGAACGTGCGACACAAGCATTGGAAGCTGCTCGTAGTAGTCGAAGTGAATTAGACCCTATGGAAATTGAGCGTTTAGAAGCTAAGGTAAGATATCATATGGCACAAAAATTGAAAATTGAGAAGTAACCAAAATTTCTTGCGATTAATAAATATTTATGTTCATTGTAGAACATGAGATCGCATTTGTGCTGCAAAACATATGATTTTAAAGCAATAGAAAAGCGTTGGCATAAAATATGGGCGGACAATCAAACGTTTCACGTTACTGAGGACATTAATAAGAAAAAATATTATGTCCTTGATATGTTCCCTTATCCATCTGCAGCAGGGTTACATATCGGGCATCCAGAAGGGTATACTGCGTCCGATATTATTACTCGGTATAAGCGAGCTTGTGGGTACAATGTTTTACACCCTATGGGATGGGATGCTTTTGGGTTGCCAGCTGAACAACATGCAATTAAGACAGGAATTAATCCAGCATTAAACACTGCTAACAACATTGAACATTTTCGTGAACAGATAAAAAAATTTGGATTTGCTATCGACTGGACAAGAGAAATTAATACAACAGATCCTAATTATTATCGATGGACACAGTGGATATTTTTGCAACTATTTAAGCATGGTTTAGCTTATGTTGATGAACGTCCTGTTTGGTGGTGCAGTGAATTAAAATCTGTTTTGGCAAATGAAGAAGTAATTAATGGGCGTTCCGAGCGTGGAAATTTTCCAGTAGAAAGGCGTAACCTCAGACAATGGATATTAAAAATTACAGACTATGCTGATCAATTATTAAATGGATTAAATGATGTTGATTGGCCAGAATCTACAAAACGACAGCAGCGTGTATGGATAGGAAGATCTGAGGGAACACAAATTACATTTGATGTGAAGGGGCATGCAAGTAAAGTTACTGTTTATTCCACCCGTCCAGATACATTGTTTGGTGTAACATTTTTAGTCCTTGCTCCAGAGCATAAGTCAATTTTTAAAATTACAACAAAGAGATATATTAGTAAGGTCAATCGTTATATTAATGAAATCAAAAGTAAAAGTGATTTAGAACGTACCGATTTAGCAAAGGAAAAAACAGGAGTCTTTACTGGAGCATACGCTATTCATCCAATAACTAAAGAACTTATTCCTATATGGGTAGCGGACTATGTTTTGCCAAGTTATGGAACAGGGGCAGTTATGGCAGTACCTGCACATGATGAACGAGATTACGAATTCGCGCAAAAATATGGGTTACCAGTTAAGCAAGTTATACGAAATAGTACACTTGATGTATTGCCGTATTCTGGTGATGGTACACTGATTAATTCTAATGAATTTGATGGTTTAACGATTGAAGAAGCGAAATTACAGATTTTAGAATCTTTAATAAAAAATAAAGTAGGGGAAAAGGCTGTAAATTATAAATTGCGAGATTGGTTGTTTTCTAGACAACGTTATTGGGGAGAACCAATCCCGATTGTTTGGATTGATAAGGTAGATTATGAATATGTTACTCAACTTCCAAATTTTTATTTTAAAGAATTTTTACCGGAAAAAGCAGTGTCTTATACGGAGAATAAGAGTACTTTTTGTGCGATACCACTTACTTCGCAGGATTTACCACTAATGTTATTACCTAATATTGGTTCATATTTGCCATCAGAAAACGGTGAGAGTCCACTGGCTAATGAACAAAGCTGGGTTAATGTGTACGTTAATGTAATTTCCGGTGAAATTATTTCTGTTAAGGATTTTCAAACAAATATTCCGGGTCTATGGATACGAGGCTACAGAGAAACTAATACGATGCCACAGTGGGCGGGTTCTTGTTGGTATCATTTAAGGTATATGTCACCTAAACATTCAACTGCACTGGTAGAAAGCTCGTCGGAAAAATATTGGTTGGGACCGGATATGTATATAGGAGGAGCGGAACATGCTGTCTTACACCTATTATATGCTCGGTTTTGGCATAAGTTCTTATACAATATCGGAATTGTATCAACGAGTGAACCATTTAAAAAATTATTTCACCAGGGAATTATACTCGGGGAAGATGGTGTAAAGATGTCTAAAAGTAAGGGGAATGTTATTAACCCTGATGATGTTATTGATCAATATGGTGCAGATACGTTGAGGTTATACGAAATGTTTTTAGGACCACTAGAAGCAATGAAACCATGGAGCAGTCGAGGGATCGAGGGAATGTTTCGTTTTTTAAAAAAAGTTTGGAAATTGTTTGTCAAAGAAGATGGCAATGTTAGAGTCTTTAGTGATGTTGCTTCAAATTCAGAAAAAGTATTAATAAATACAGCGATTGATAAGGTAACACAAGATATTGATAATATGCGATTTAATACCGCAATATCGCAATTAATGATTTGTTTAAATGGCTTTGTAAAAGAAAATACTTTATCTAAAGATAGTGTGATAAGATTTTTACAGCTGCTTGCGCCATTTGCTCCACATATTTCTGAAGAATTGTACAGTCGAATTGATATGGCCGACAATACTAAGTGCAGTATTATAGATCTAGGGTGGCCAAAAGTGTCATCAGATGTTAATGTTCAAAAAGTTGCAACAAAGATTGTATTACAGTTTAATGGAAAATTACGCGGAGAATTGAATGTAGACAATAACAGTTCGCAGGAAGACATTATTAATAGAATCAAAGCGAACGAGAAGTTTAATAAATATCTAGTTGATAAGTCTGTTGTAAAGGTTGTTTATATCCCGAACAAACTAATTAACCTAGTAGTAAAATAAACAGTGAAGATATTTAGTAAATATATTTTTAACAGTACTTTATTTGCGTGTCTTGCTGCTGTATTAATGTTTTCCGGAGTATTAATCATTGGTAATGCTGCGCGAGATATACTTGATTGGATTGCTAGTGGACGACTCTCTTTTATAGAGAGTACCAAAATACTACTAATTGTAGTCCCGTCAGTTATTTCTTATTCTTTACCTTTAGGTTTATTTGCAGGAATTTTAATCACTATTAATAGGCTATCATCTTCTAATGAATGGCTAGTTATGAAATTAACTGGTAAAAACGCATATAAACTATTATTGCCAATTTTTAGTATCGCATTAATTGCTACAGCTTTATCATGCTTCATAAACTTATGGTATGCTCCAGATTCAATTACAAAGTATCGTGCTTCATTTAAAGAAATATTGCGGAAAAATCCTATAAGATTTATTCAAGCTAATGAATTTGTAGATTGGTTTCCAGGATACATAATATATGTTGATTCTATTGAAGGCAATAAGTTGTTAAACTTAAAAATCTGGCAACTAGCAAATAGTACTTCCGGAATTAGTTGTTATATTACGGCTCAATGTGGAGAAGTTTCATATAATTCTGAATTAGAAAATATTATGATGAAGCTGTTTAATGGTAATGCGGAACACTTTGAAATAAAACATGATGTCACAGACAATCAATCTTTATCCAAGATGATGTTTTTTAATGAATTGTCAGTGTCGTTGCCAATAAGTGGGATATTAGGAGATGACAATAAACCTGTCAAAAAATTACGGCACATGAATATTGACGAATTATTGCATGCGCGTGAACATTTTCAATCTAATCAGTCAGGAATTTTGACTAGTGCTATGTTAAAAGAAAATCAAATACTTGTTGATACACAAATTTCTAATAACATTGCTATGGCATTTGGAGGGTTAGCATTAACATTTATAGCAATTCCACTGGGAATTATGAAAAAGCGTTCAGATGTGTCTATGAATATTTTTTTAGCTCTTTCATTAGCGTTTTTGTATTATTTTGTAATGATTGCATTATCATGGTTAGGTGGGAATGCTTCTATTCATCCAGAAATATTGATTTGGATACCCAACGTTACGCTCATGATTATTGGATGTTATATGTTGCGTAAAGTATCTCGAAATTAAAGGATTGTTATGTCGGAGAAAAATATTTTAATCGGATTTGATGGGTTTA
>CBCPNC010000082.1:0-3041 GCA_965120425.1 uncultured Opitutia bacterium | reverse complement strand
TCAGTACGTTGAGCAGCTTCTTGGTCTATTAACAATAAAGCTGACTTGTCATCGCCGGCAAGCTGTAAACGGTCAACAAAATGTTGTGTCTGTGACTCTTCTTCCTGTTGCTCTGTGATGAACCAGTTTAAAAAATTTTGAGTGGTATAATCTTTATCATTAACAGCCTGATTATAAATGTCATATATCCAACTCGTGACTTTTTTTTCATGTTCTAGTGCAGCATGAAATGCTTCAAGTGGAGTATTATATACTACTGCAGGTGCAGCAATAGGGAATAGTTTGATTTTACTAGAGCGGTCTCCTAAGTATTCTAAAATTTTATTACCATGGTTAATTTCTTCCTGTGCTTGTAATTGCATCCATTTAGCTAAACCAGCATATGGTGTTGACATAAGATATACGCCCATACCAAGGTACAAGTATGCAGATTCATATTCATTGCGCACTTGTTCGTTCAATAATTGTTCAATTGAATTTGAGATTTTCATAATGATATTACCAATTATTTCTATGAATACGGGTGGAGTCAAGTCGATTTGATATTTTAGCTGGTTGTTCAGGATATCCTAGTGGTATTAATGAAAATGGTTCAATATTTTTTGGTAAGTTAAATAATTGTTTAAAACTTGCTCTATATTGTTCATTTGGATATAATCCTACCCATACACATCCCAATCCTAGATCTGTTGCCGCGATTATAATATTTTCAGTAGCAGCTGAGCAGTTTTGTTGAAAGTATTCTGGGAAAATTTCTGCGGATTGGTCACCACATACTAAAATTGCACATTGAGCTTGTAATAACATATGAGAATATGGATGAATTTGAGTTATAGTATTCATCTTATCAATATCATTTATTACTATAAAATGCCAGGGAGAAGAGTGCATAGCAGATGGTGCTGACATTCCAGCATGCAATAATTGTTCAATTAGTTCGTCTGAAATAGGTTTATCAATGTAACTTCTTATGCTATGTCTTTTTAATATGGCGTCCATAGTTTAACAAAATTTGTATATTTATATAAAATTTTATGCAAAGTTGTATTGCAAGAAATTTTACATTCTAATACTCTATTGATATGCAAATTTTCGTAAAGAAATTTTTAGCTATTAATGTGATTATCTGCTTATTTGGAATGAATATTTCTTTAGCGGCGGTAAGGCATAGTAAAAATAAAGTAAAAAATAAGCAGCCGACATCAGAAATTTTATCGGAAAGCGAGAGGGATAAGGGGTTTTATTTTAAAGCTCGTACTTTTTTATAAATGATGATTTAATTCAAGCCAAAATTGCAATTGACCAACATTTATTATTATTTCCAGAAGATTTACAAGCAAACAAATTACGAGATATAATTGAGTTACATATGAAGCAGTCTAATTGTCCTGCTCGGCAAATGATGCGTGCAGATATGTTAACCGAGGTGAATAATGCATGGGAGATGCCAATTGTACAAGATGATGCCCATATTGCTGATTCTAGAGTAGAGGAAGCTAATAACATTCAAAATAAGTTATCAAAAATCATTTTTCCTAAGATACGGTTCATAAATATTCCGATCAGTACTGCTATTGAAACGATTTCTGAAATGTCAGTACAATATGATACAACAACAGATGATGAAAATTTAAAAGGTATAAATATTCTATTAGTAGCATCTAATGTAGAAAATGAACCAAAAATTAATTTAAACTTAAGAAATGTTACACTTGAACGCTTATTATTTTACATTGCGCAAGCGTCAAATTATAGGTGTGATTATACACAAGATGCTGTAATTATTGGAGATCCGCAAGCGATGCAAGAACAACTTGAGATGCGCTTTTTTGCGGTTTCTCGTGCCACTATTATTAAATTAACAGGTTTACAAGGTCTTAACCATAAGTCTACTGATAATCAAGTAGTTAATGAACAAGATGAGGAACAAGCAATTAAAAGCTTTTTTATTCGTGCTGGAGTAGATTTTTCAATCCCTGGAAGTAACATGGCATTTGACGGTGTTCAACTAATTGTTACAAATAACTTGAAGAATTTACGCCGTATTGAACGTATTTTGCAAAAATATTCAGAAACGAAACAAGTAGAAATTGAAGCAAAATTTTTAGAAGTTACGCAAGGTACGCTTGATGAGCTTGCCTTTCGGTGGAACGTACTTAATCGTTTTAATAGTGACCGTGGTAGCGTTTCAACTGGAAATGGCACTACAGATAATCTACGAACAATGGGACAGGCATTTGCTCCTTCTGTTTCTTCTAGTGGAGATGGTAAAATTATTATCGACACTAAAGAAATTAATTTGAGAAATCAACCCCCTCAATTATCAGGGCAGATTAATCTTGGGACTTCTAGTGTGCCATTTGGTAGCTTTTTAGGAGTTGTTGACCGTGCTCAGGTCAGCATGATGATGCGTGCATTGGAGCAAAATAGTGGGTCTGATTTAATGAGTGCACCAAAGTTAACTGTTCTATCGGGGAAAACTGCAAATATTGTAGTTGCTCAAGAATTGCGGTATCCTCAAAATTATGGGGAAACACACTCTGAAGTTGGTAATGGATCAACGTTAGGACTTACGAACTCTTCTTCTGCAGGTGTTACAATTACAGCTGGTACACCGAAAGACTTTACTACGCGCAATATTGGAGTAGAGATGAAAGTTACTCCAATCGTGGAAGGGAATAATAATATAAGTTTACAATTAGAACCGAAAGTAACAGAATTTGAAGGATTTATGGAGTATGGAGGTATGAGTGTTGCGGTTACTGGCGGTGCTACAGTTTCCGTTCCATCGGGTTTTTATCAACCGATATTTTCTACGCGAGCTATACAAACGGAAGTTACTGTGCAGAATGGTTCCACTGTAATTATGGGTGGTTTAACTCGTGAGGAAGTAAAAGAAGTGCGCGATAAAATACCGGTGTTAGGTAGTATTCCATTACTTGGTAAACTTTTTAGATCTAAGAGTGAAACTTCTCAAAAACGTAATCTTTTAATTTTTGTTACTGCCCGTACAGTATCACCAAATGGTGAGCGATATAAAC
>CBCPNC010000081.1:0-4141 GCA_965120425.1 uncultured Opitutia bacterium | reverse complement strand
ACTAACAGTGTCAACAATCAAATGGATTTTACTGCCATGTAATCTCATAGCAGAAGCAATAGAATATAACCTTGGAGAAAGCTTTTTTAATCCCTTACACAACTCAATCGGTTGAAATTTAACATCGGGATATAAACTTATTAGTTCATATAAAGAATACTGCCATTCCATTTCACCTGAAAATTTTTTATCAAAATCTTCCTGTTGAGTGTGATTTAATTTAGCACGAAATGCACTTAAGAATCTTTTGGGTAAATGGGTAATGCAATATTTTTCAAATAAAACATCTTTCAAATTATAGAAACCATCTCCGATTATAACAATTTCTTCACCAGAAAATCCTAACAAGGACAAAACTTTATCTACTTCTTGTAAATTATTTTTTGGATAAATAGCTAAATAGTCACCGTTCTCGTAATTTAATTCATTTGCATCAAATGTTAAACTCCAAACATCTTTATTACTTTCTTGACCACTTAAACGTAAACGTTCTAAAAGTTTTATCTTACATGGATGTTCTCTGCTGAATTTCATTCTTTTATTCCATTTACACTTCTGATCGCAAAGGTCGATTAGCTAACTGATAAACTAATTCATCTATACTTTTATGTTCATATAGTCCCATATAAATAGCTTCTATAATAGGTGCATCAATATTATGTTCTTTACATATATTAAAAAATGCACGTGTTGTTTTAAAACCTTCTACTGCAGCTTTTTGAGTCTTAAAAATATCTTCTACTGTTTCACCTGATCCAATACGTTCACCAAAAGTACGATTTCTACTCCATGGCCCCATACACGTAGCAACAAAGTCTCCAAAACCACTCAATCCATAAAAAGTATCTTTTTGTCCACCAAGAGCACACCCAATCGTCACCATTTCTCGCAGTGCACGCGTTAAATAAGCCGCTTTAGTGTTATACCCAAATTTTAATCCATCACATACACCAGCACCAATAGCATACACATTTTTTAAACAACCCGCTAATTCAACCCCTAAAACATCAGTATTAGTATATATTCTCAATGTGGATGAGGTGAGATTTTTCTGTAAAAATTGTGCTCTATCTGAAGTTGTAGCTAATACCATTGCTGCCGGAAATCCATCCGCAAATTCTTTGGCATTTGTAGGGCCTGATAACACACAAAATTCAAAATCTGGCAAAAACTTTTTTATCAAAACTGATGCAGTTTCTAATTTATCACTCTGAATTCCTTTGCATAGTGAAATTAAAACGGGATATTGATCCAATCCTTCAGAACTAATTTTTATTTCCTCACAAAGATCAACTAACCCAATAGAAGGGCAACCAATAAAAGCTACTTCCGCTGAATGCAGTCCTACTGGAACACTTGAAGTAATTTTTAAATTCTCCGGCAATGTGACTCCTGGGAAAAAATCAACATTCTCGCGCTTATTGCGCATAATTTCTGCTTGTTCTTCAAATTTTGGAACCAAAGTAACATCATGTCCCGTCCGACTGCAATATACAGCGACTGAAGTTCCCCAAGCACCTGCCCCAAATACAGTAATTTTCATAAATTTTACTCCTATTTTATCTCGACTCCACCACGACCAGGCTGAGGATATACCCTTTCTCCATTATCCTGTTGAATCAATAAAAACTCTCCGTGATCATAAAAAATTTGCACAGTCTTATAGTAAGAAATTGATTTTACTACTCCTGCAGTTAATGCTCCCGAATAAATCTTTTCTAAAGACCCTTTATTTCTCACCACAACATTAACATTACCTGTGGCTGATAAAACAATAGATTTTGTTGCAACTGACTCTGCTTCAACAGGAAGTATTCCAGACACATCGAAACTATTGCGAGTATGATTTAAAACAAAAACTAAAACGAGAAATAAAATAAGGGATAATAATATACCTCCACCAATTAATAATTTTCGTTGTGGCAAAACTGACAACTTAGATTTAAAATTTTTAAACCAAGAAGTAACATTACTGATTGTCTCATCTAATTTATTATGCTCTTTTTTATTAATGTCTTCGCTTATTGAAGTATCACTTTTTATGTGCTCAACAAAATCTCCCGAATGATGTTTAATAGAATCCGATACTTTAAACTCTGGAACTGGACATTGGGACATAACGACATCAACATCTAACTTAAGTAGTCTCGCATAATTTCTAATAAAACCACGGATGTATATAGACGGTAAAGGAAAGTCGAACTTATTGTTTTCTATATCTAAAATATATTCTTCTCTGATTTTTATTTTAGAAGCGACATCTTTTGTAGACAAACCCAGTGCTTCACGTGCAAAAGTAAATTGTTTACCAAAATTTTCAGTCATTTTTACTAGAACCGTTAAATATTATTCTATGTTTTGCAATCGAAATTTCATAATTTACTGTAACAAACGCTCAATTTCCATTGTACAATAATTACCAGCACCATCTGAAAATACTAATTCATTGTCATTCGAAGATTCTAGTATAATTGTGGGACACTCGCACAGTGCAGAATGTTCACAAAATATACTATTCCCAATTTTCAGCCGACAATGACCATCTTTACATAAAAGGTCAGAAATTTTATTCTCAGAGAAAAAGCTGCTTACTTTTGATTCAAAAGAACGTGAATGTTTTAAAGTTCGTTCGATATTAGAATTCTCAGCTAATGAGATAGCTCCTTTCGATAAAGCTTTTTCTTGAAAAACTGAATTTTCTTTTATTTCTTGGTCTATTTTTATAAATTTTGCATTACGTATGGCTGCTATATTTTTTTCTTTATAGTGCGAGTCTTCATGTAAAGCTACAATCAGTGAAGTTATAATTAATGCAAAAAGTAAACTTAACGCATATCCCGGACGCTTAACAATATCAAATATCGCCGAACATATTTTGGGGATAAATATCAACGCCCCTAATAAAATATCCTTAATGCCATTACCAAATTCTATAAAAGATTTCTTTTTACTCTTATTAGAAAATAAGTTATTTATTCCGTAATTTTCATTAATTACTTCTTTATTAATAACTTTTTCTGAATTTAAATTTTTAGAAATTTCTTTATTATGCTTGATTGCTTTTTGTATTATACTCATTTCAATTGCCGTATATCCTTTACTGCTTTTACAACATCTTTATAAGTTACAATTTTTGAAGAATTAACAAAAGCCGATAACATTGCTTTATCGCATACATTGTTTATAATTCGTGGAATCCCTTTGCTTTCAAAAAAAATTTTTCGTTTTGCCCAAAACGTAAAAATTGGGAACCCTGTACTTCCTGCTTTTTCTAAACGATGTTTAATATACCAATCGACTTCAAAGTTTTTCAATGGCCTTAAATCATAATAGATCAATACTCTTTGACGTAGTTGCCGCATTGAATGTGATTTCAACTTTTTTTTGAGTTCAGGTTGCCCAAGAAGTACAATATGCAATAACTTATTACCGTTATTATATGATTCGAGATTAGATAAAAGACGTACTTTCTCAAGCATATCAAAAGATAAATTTTGCGCTTCATCAATCAATAATACGCTATGTTTCCCAGCTTGCAGATATTCAGAGAGAACATTTTTTATAATTTCCCGATTCTTTATAACATTATCTCCTATAGTATCTACATGTAGTTTCATGCACATTTCTATCAAAAGATCATTTTCATTATTCGGAGGATTATCTAATAATATACTTACATCTGAACTATCACGTAAATTATCCAACAAAGCTTGACAAATCGTACTTTTACCACATCCGACCTCACCGGTAATAACCGTAAAACCATCACGACCGGCTATACCATATTGAAGCAAAGAAAGTGCTGTTTGATACTGATCTCCAAGATATAAATAAGAGGAATCAGTACCAATCTTGAAAGGTTTTTCTTTTAATCCAAAAAACTCTAAATACATATTTTATCTAACACCACCCCCAACTAAGGGTAACATTAATATAATTTTCATTTAAAGCAATAATAGATTAATTAACTTTAATAGGCTGCAGATTCCATATCTTATTCGCATAGTCTCTAATTGAGCGGTCACTGGAAAACTTCCCAATACGAGCAACATTTAGAATCGCTTTCTGTGTCCAAGATGATTTATCTTTAAAGATTTTACTTATACGTTCTTGAGTTTTAACATAATCTTCAAAATCAGCT
>CBCPNC010000080.1:0-2816 GCA_965120425.1 uncultured Opitutia bacterium | reverse complement strand
TACCTTATTATACCAACGACGCTAATCTTCTTATTCTAGAGTCTAACCATGATTTACATATGTTAGAAATAGATACTAAACGCCCAGTATATATAAAAAATCGTATACGCGGAAGATATGGACATTTATCTAACAACGCTGCTGCAACGTTTATAACTAATTATAACACAATTCATTGGAAGCATGTACTACTTACTCACTTAAGTCATGACTGTAATAATGTATATGCAGTACAAAATATACTTAAACAACACAAGCTTCCAAAAACATTTTCAATACAGATAGTAGATCCTAACGTTCAACAATATCAATCAATAACAATTCCCTAAAAATCTAACACTACACTTACTGGAGCATGATCAGATCCTAGAATTTCTTGATGAATATCAGCAGATAATAAGTATTTTTCTAGTCCAGAACTTAGTAAAATATAATCTATTCTCCAACCAATATTTCTAGCACGTGAATTCGCTCGATATGACCACCAGCTATACTGATTAACAGCATCAGGATATTTAAATCTAAAAGAATCAATGAAACCAACATTTAAAATATTAGAAAAACCATTTCTTTCTTGGTCAGTAAAACCAGCACTAAAATGATTTTGTGCAGGATTAGACAAATCACATTCTTTGTGAGCCACATTAAAATCTCCACACACAATCAGAGGTTTCTTTTTTGCTAAATTTTGTAAATAATCTGCGAACTGTACATCCCAAATTTTTTCCCGAAACGGCAAACGTAATAATTCTGCACCGGAATTTGGCGTATATACAGCAACGACATAAAAAGATTTATAATCCGCCAAAATCACTCTACCTTCATGAACTTCAATACAGTGTTCAATTTCTAAATTAGTATCAATTGTTACTGGTTCTATCTTTGTAAAAATCGCAGTTCCAGAATATCCCTTACGTTGTGCAGGATTATAAAATTTCTTGTACCCATCTAATTCAAAGTCCGGAATTTTATCTGAAGATACCTTAATTTCTTGCAAACATAAAATATCTGGCTGCAACATTTTAATTATATCAATAAATCCTTTTGTTAATATTGCACGCAGACCATTAACATTCCAAGAAACAATTTTTATCATAAATTACAGCATAAAGAATACTAAACATATTCAAGTAAATAAACGTCAAGCAAACCACTATCAAAATTGAGATTTTATATTCTTTTCACGAAAAATCATTCATTTATGAAATTTTCCTTGAAAATAAAATCAACATGTTTACTAAAACATAAACTCTATTATGGGCTCTTAGCTCAGTGGTTAGAGCAGGGGACTCATAATCCCTTGGTCGTAGGTTCGAATCCTACAGGGCCCACCAAACTATACATATTTCACTTTTTTATCTAGCCATCAACGATAGGAAATACAGAGAGCATTGTTTTTTTACAAAAGTAAATTACAAAATAAAATTATTTTATTTTAGATCAAAAAAAATTTCAGCGACTTTCCTTAAAAAGCCATTACCACAACTCTCATTGAGCATCATTTTGTTTCCTTAAAAAAATCAAAAAAAAAGATTGATACAGTTATGAGGTTAAGGGCTGTTTTTTCTATAGACACACTCAATAGAACAAATCCAACAAATAACACTGACATTTCATTAGGAAACACTGACACACTCTCGCTTTGACAAATAAGACTAACAATCTCAACGTCACACAACCCCAAACTTACAACTGTCTTGACACGCTTTCAAATTGTTCTAGCCTTTGTCTTCCTATCCTATAGATTTACAAAATACAAGCGTACAAAAGGCTTCCCATGCGAAACATAATGGTAAAAATGTCACCTATATTAGGTATATACAATATTTAATTGACCAAAATGACCTCCCCGAACCAATACGAAACTAATAAATTTAAGTAAAATAGTACGCCTCCCAGGAGATGTTGCTTCTATTGCAGAAAAACTAAAAGATGTCAACCAGGACAATATCCCAGCAGACGTTAAACAAAAATTTAATGAAATACTAGAATATTCACTTAAAAATGTAGATGATGGTTTAACGGCTACTGCTCAGCTCATAGGTGCTACAAAACATATATGTCCTGATAACACACCTGATAATATCAAACAAAAATTTAATACAATATTTAGAAAAAAAATTAATAATTCAGAAAACTTAGTCTCATTTTATATTGACGCATTCGTAGAAGCTATAAGGCATCTCAATTGTAATAACATCCCTGATGATATTAAACAAACAATTCTAACAAACACGTTCGCAATAGAACTAAAAGAGGGGACTTTTTCAGTGCTTAGGATATCATAAAAATCATAATGAATATTAATTTTGATGACATCTCTGACGACATTAAACAAACAATTGACATAAACCCAAGAAACGGGTTAGCATTTACTGTGATAGAGGTATACGTTTACCACACTGGGAATATCATAGAGGCCATAAGAAATATTCTCTCTAACGACATTTCTGATGATTTTAAACAAAAAACTGATACACAACTAATAAACCCCTATTAGCAACAATTATAGAAAACAGAAATTTTTACAGCATTGAGCAAATCGCAAAGCTAATAAAAGATGTCCACTCTGACAGCATCCCTGACGACATTAATACAAGTCATTAATACAAAATTAGTAAGTTTTATGGAAAATGAAATAAATGCAACTACGACTGACTATATCATTAAAATTATAAAATAGATAAATTCTAACAATATTCCTAAAAATATTAAAAACACTATCAAACTATGTTTAAAACGCACTAATTGTCATGCTACTCGCCACTCTTCTAATTAAAATACATAAGGAGTTACTTTAATACACTGGAAAAATC
>CBCPNC010000079.1:0-7588 GCA_965120425.1 uncultured Opitutia bacterium | reverse complement strand
ATGTTTGACAAATTTTTTTAAAAATAAACAATATCTCTTGATTTAATCAGCAGTAGGTGGGAGATGAAAATATTTTTAGATATATTTAAGGATATTACAACAAACGGGAATGCGCGTGAAGAGATATTAAAATTAACCACTAAAGGATTGAAGTATGTTGAACAGGCAGAAAAATGGCTAGATTCTGTTGAACAAGATGGAGACTTTGATAAAATCGCTACAGTAACTAATGATTGCGTCAAACATTTACATGAAAGTATAGCTAATAAATTTAAAACTGGTGAATTAGGAGAAAAGGAATTAGAACAAGTTCACAAATTATCAATGATGTTTCCTTCAGGTCTTACAGATAGTTTAGAAAATTTTGTGAAATTTTTTTATGATAAATATCACAAGTAACATCTTTTTACGTAGTGTAAAAAAGTGAATTTTTTATAAGTAAAAAGCGAGTGAAAAATACTTCACTCGCCATTAAAATTTTTGCAAAAAAACTAAACTGGATATATAAAATGATAATTTACATACTTTCGCTGCAATAATAGATGCTTAAAAGAATATTTCGTTCAAAAAAAATTTTTACTAAATTATTTTAGATAAAAATTGCGGTAATTGACTATCGGCGACATTATTTCAATAATATACCATATTGACGGTAAGCGTATTAGTGGTGGTGGGAGAGCGATTCGAACGCTCGAAGAGAAACCTCGACAGATTTACAGTCTGCATCCTTTAGCCACTTGGATATCCCACCAGCAACTGATGTCACCCTAAGTCTTTTTTTTTAATTGCCAAGTTTTTTTTATATTTTTTTCCCGTTGATATTTTTTTTGATTCAATGTATAGAGAATATTCTATTTATTGTGTTTGACATTTTTGACTTAATTTAATTCGTTACTTGTTGATGATCTTTCGAGATATTTGCGAAATATATGATCTTTTATTAGTTGATGTATTCGGGGTGATTTGGAATGGCGTGAACTGGATAGAAGGTGCATTAGAAGCATTAGAGTACTGTATGCTTAACAGGAAAAATGTTATTATTATATCGAATGCTAGTGTGCCAGCTAAAAATATGCTTATAAAGTATGCGGCATTAGGGTTACATCGATGGAAACATTTTTCGGAATTTATTACTTCTGGAGAAGTTTTAAATGATATTTTACAAAAACATAGTTTAAGATTTCAATCAGTTCATTTTCCAGAGACGTATACCATTTTAGGAAATAAAAAATGTCATAATTTTGATAATACGTTATATCAATATACGTCATCATTAGATGATGCAGATTTTGTATATGTTTCTATCCCGCAATTTACAGATGAACACAAGTTGTCATTGCCTGAAAATTTGCAGAAATTTTTGCGCATTTCCAATATGGGAGCTCCAGGTGAAATTGTATGGGACTGTTTATCTATTGAACCTTTTATTCCGCAAATTAAAGAAATATTTTCGAAGAAAAAACCTTTACTGGTTGCTAACCCTGATAAATTTGCGTCGGTTGGAGTATTGAATTCCCCAGAAGATAAACATTTTGTTAAGAAGCTAGTTATTAGACAAGGTAGTATTGGTGAAAAGTACATCGAAATGGGAGGAGAAACGCTCTTCGTCGGTAAGCCATATCAAGAAATTTTTAATTTTGCATTACATGCAGCTGCAAAACACTTGAATGTTCCTTTCCCAAAGTTAAAAGATTTTAAAATTGCAATGATAGGAGATACGTTAGAAACGGACATATTAGGTGCAAAAAATGCAAGCAAAGCTCTAGGAGTGCAAATTGATAGCATTTTGACAAAAACCGGGATTTCTTTTAAAGAAATGACTGAAGCAAACATGCATGATTCAGTTTTTTCTGTGAAAGATTACTGTTCTGATCGGCAAATTATGCCAGATCATGTAGTTGATGCTTTGGCACTTGATGGAAGGGTTTTGTTCTAATTACCTATTGTTAGGTTTCTTATGAAATTTTCTGGTTCTGTGAAAAATGCACTTCCAGATATAATGATGTCAATCCCTTCTTTAAGTAACTCTTTGGCAAGAGTAATTGTTATTCCACCGTCGATCATTACCTTATAAGACAGATTGTTATTTTTGCGATATTGTACAAGTGCCTTGATACTATCTAATGTCTCTGTAATAAATTTTTGATTCCCAAATCCCGGATATACTCCCATTACGAGTACAAAATTTACTAATGGTATTAATGTAAAGTCAGGATGTGTTTTGGGATTAATAGCTATTCCATTTAGACACTGGTGATTAGATATATATGACAAAAGTTCAGAGATATTTCCATTGGATTCTTGATGGATTATTATGCTATTTGCACCTGCGTCTATAAAACTTGCTACAAAATTATAAGGGTCAGTGAGCATAAGATGAATATCTAAATGTAAGGATGTATGTTTGCGTAAATCACGAACTAATTGTGGCCCAAAACTAATATTTTTTACGAAATGACCATCCATAATGTCGATATGCAATCTCTTCAATTTATATGCTTCGGAAAGTTTTACACCATGTAATAATTGACAATGATCACAGGCCAGTAACGATGGAGATAGTTCAAATTTTACCATGGATTACAGACAATGTCGTAAATTTTATCCGCAAGTTTAATTGATAATTGAGGCATTGTTTTTATACGATTCCATAAATAATCTTCTTTTGTTTGACTATCAATAGAAGCATCAATTCGATGATCCTTAAAGAAATATGTATTTGTTCGAGTGTTATATAACGAACACACAGCGGTAATTTTGAGTGTGAATGACTGAGCACATACGTTGTCATCCGGCATTATAGTAGCTGTTGTTTGATCAAAATCTGTAATTTTAACTTCTAAACATGCATCAGCTTCATTAGGGAAATTAACTAATTTTAATTGTGGACATGATATTATTTTTTCTCGTATCTGGTCACTTAATGTATCGGTAATGTGGTGTGCATATGAATCATTTTTTACAGGATATATGTAAATTCTACGAAATGATAATTTCGTATTCGTTCCTTTAGTGTAATGTAAGCATCCACAAAGAGAACATAAAATTGTGCAATAAAGTATACTTAGTATTTTATATTTATTCATTAATTGTTAATTTTCGATTAAAATGCGTGAAATATTAATTATCTTTTTCTTTAGAAAATTCGTTTATTTCTTCACTAAAATTAGTATTTACAACACCTTGTTCGCTATCAGAAAAGTTGTGTACAGATTCATCTGACATATTAAATACAGATTCTGACTTATTTTCAAAATTTTCGTTGGTGATTTCATCAGTTTGCGCTTCTTGTATCCATTCTTGATTATCTGGGCGTTTATATCGACCAAACAAAAAGTCAACTGGCGTCTTTTTGGGACGGTTGCCAGCTTCGACGTACTTGATTTTATTTTTAGCAGTTTCGGCAACAGAAGAATTTGGGTAACATGTAATAGCTTCTTTGTACATTATTAATGCTGCTTTTGGATTATTGCGTGATTGAAAATAAAAATCTCCTATACTTATTTTGCTCATTGCTAGTCTAGTTTTCATTTGATCTAACGCTGATTCTACTTCAGGTACATTGTCGTGATTCGGATATAAAATTAAAAAATCTTCATAATAATGTACAGCTTCTTGAATTGATCCTTGATCATTATTTATGCTTTTGGCTAGGTTTGAATAGATTTTGGCAATCTTTAAATAAGCTGTTGGAGTGTATTCTGAATCTGGATAATTATCAATCAGCCTATCGAGAGCTTCGATAGCGTCGATATATTTTTTATCACGCAAAGATAATTCAGCAATGTTTAATAAAGCTAAAGGTGCTAATTCGTTATATGGTGCTTTAGTTATAATTTTTTCATAAAACTCTATAGCTGCATTGCGATCCTTAAATCCTGGAATAACCCCAAAATAATATGGTCGTGATCCACTCTTTAGTAGTGAAGCTAATTCAAATTGTTCATGTAATACTTTTGTAAAACCAGGATATTGAGGATATTTATTAATAATAATATCGAATGCCTTAAATGCCGCTTTGTATTGATGTTTTTGTTCTCTGATTTTGCCAATCTGATAGTAGGCTTCTGGTGCAAAAATAGAATTACTATATCGCTTGTATACTTTTTGATATTGTGCTAGTGCCGTTGAAAACTTTTTTTCTTCTTGTGCATTTTTAGCTTCGTTCATTAACTCAAGTGCTTCAAAATCATCAGATTTTATTGTAAGTCCGTCATATGGTTCTGTTCCCCAACCACTACCTTTATTCCATATTAGTTCAGCATGAAGAATAGTTGCTGCAGTGCTAATTATTATTAATGATGAAACAAATTTCCACATATTGAACCTTTTAATTATTTATAATTTTATTATTGCAGCACCCCAAGTTAACCCTGCTCCAAAACCAGCAGTTAGAATAGTGTCACCTTCTTTTATGATGCCATTTTTACGGTACTCATCGATTGTTAAGAATATAGAGGAAGCCGATGTATTGCCAAATTTGTTTACTGTTATACACATTTTGTTTTGTGGTATATTTAATTTTTCTGACACTGCATCGATAATTCTAACATTTGCTTGGTGAGTAACGAAATAATCAATATCATTAATAGATAATTTATTGCGCGATAATATCTTTAATATTACGTCACTCATTTTTTGAATAGCTAGTTTAAAAACTTCACGACCATCCATTTGTATAAACTGACCATAAGATTCTGCAACTTTTAGAGAATTAAAATTTTGTGAACCACAAGCAGGAACATGTAAAATTGAACTATATTTACCGTCGGAATGAATTAATACATCAATAATTCCCTGATATTTAGCATCTTCAGTTGATAATATCGCAGCTCCTGCTCCATCGCCAAATAAAACGCATGTTGAACGATCTGTCCAATCAACGATTGATGATAATTTATCTCCGCATATCATTAATATATTTCTGTAATTCCCGTTTTCCATCATAGAACGAGCAATGTCCAATCCATATTGAAATCCTGAACACGCTGCACTAAAGTCAAAAGCAGGGATGTTTTTTATCCCTAATTTATGTTGAACAATTACAGCAGTTGCAGGAAATAACATATCTGGTGTAGATGTACCTACAATTATCAAATCAATACTGTTTCTATCGATTTTAGCATCTTGTATTGCTTGCTTAGCAGCTTGTGCACATATATCAGATGTTGCTTCTTCAGCGCTGGCGATATGACGTTCTTTGATACCTGAACGCGTAACGATCCACTCATCAGATGTTTCAACAATTTTACTCAGATCATCATTGGTTAAAATTTTATTAGGTACGTATGAACCAATACCTTTGATTGATATATTTGTCATGCTATTTCTGCTTGATTTATTGTTAAATTAATGCGTTCAATTGTATCATCTAATGAGCCATCTTTTGATGCTTTTGCAGATTTTAAAGCTAATTTTAGTGCACTGTATATGCCGTCAGCAGTGCTAGATCCGTGCGATTTTATAACGATACCATTTAATCCTAAAAATGGTGCACCACTGAATCGATCTGGGTTTAGTTGTCGTTTAATATCACGAAATGCTCCACTAGCTAGTATTGCCCCTAATATACGTAGTGGATTTTTGAAAATTTCATGTTTGATATATTTTTTTACTGTTTTTGCCATAGATTCTATACTTTTTAATAGTATATTACCTACAAATCCATCACATACAACAACATCGATATTTCCTTCAAATAATTGGAGTCCTTCAATTGGGCCAATGTAATTTATATCATTTTTTGCTAGTTTTAATAATCTATGTGCTTCACATGTTAAATCACTACCTTTCCCTTCTTCAGTTCCGATAGTAAGCAATCCAACACGTGGACTTTCTACATCCATTACAGTTTTAAAGTAGTGAGCACCTAAAACAGCGTTATGTACAAGGTTTTTTGCGGTAGATGATGGATTTGCCCCTACATCTAATAATGCAAATTGGTGTTCAGGTGCAGGAATCATTGTGCATAGAGCTGGACGATCAACCCCTGGCATGGTATGTAATTTTAGTGTTCCACCTGCCATTAAGCATCCTGTATTTCCACAACTAAGCATGCCATCAACAAGTCCGGTTTTAATTAATTCAATTGCACAAAACATAGATGAATGCTTTTTATTCCTCAAAGCAAACATTGGTTTATCTGTCATGGAGATCTCTTGTTCAGTATGAACGATCTTAATATTATTAAGCCACTTGTTAGCATTCTGTTTTGAAATTATGTGTCTTACTTGATGTTCGTTGCCAACAAGAATGATTTGATCAACAGTACATAAAGATTGCTTTACTGCTTTTAAAATTCCAGCAATAAAAATATCTATTCCACTATCAGCACCCATGACATCGACAGCTATTGTGACATCAGAGCTTTTATTCATAATTATGAAAGATGCTTAATCATTTACTTCTAATACTTTCCGACCGCGATACATCCCAGTCTCTGGATTGACGTAATGTGGTTTAAATAGTGATCCTGTTGCTGGGTCACGAGAAAGCTGAAAAGCTTCGAATTGATTTGCTCCGCGACGCTTCCTGCTCCTTTGTTTAGATTGTTTTCGTTTTGGTTGTCCCATTTTTTGTATTAAATTTTCTAAATTTTATAAAAGTTAAAAAATAGGCCATCACTCCAATGACCTACAATAAAGTTACTTGTTTTTATCTATTTTCGTCACGTAGACGAAGAAAATTTGCGAATTTGGCGACCTTTTCTTTTCTGCGACGTTTCATGGATGGCTTTTCAAAATAACGCTTATCACGAATATCGCGTAAGGTACCTTCTCGATCTAGCCTTTTCTTTAAGCGTCTTAAAGCTTTATCGATTGTTTCACCTTTTCTTACTGGTATAGTTATCGACATATTCATCACCTCCTTCGCTTTCATATGGTGGGAAATACTGGATTCGAACCAGTGACCCCCAGCGTGTCATGCTGATGCTCTAACCAGCTGAGCTAATTCCCCACATAAAAACTCTTTTACACAAACTATAAAATTCTTTAATGCAAGTTTTTTTAAAAAAAATCGCAATATTGTTTGTATAAAATTTATATTAAATTCAGTTAATAGGTTTTTAATATATTGTATTTTCCAAATAAATCTATCAGATTTTTTACGTTGTAAATAAATATACTCTATTGTAAAACATCTGTTTATTATGAACCTAACATATAATATCGCGCTTGTTGGTCGACCAAACGTTGGTAAGAGCCGTTTATTTAATCGGTTAATTCACAAGAGGCTGTCGATCGTTCATGATTATGCAGGAGTGACCCGCGACATTATAATGCATGAAATTAGCAAAAATGTTATTTTGATGGATACCGGTGGTATTGGACTAGTTGATAAATCGGAATATTCTAGTTTAACTACCGCGGTAGAAGAACAGGTATTTTTTTCTATTTCATCAGCAGATATGATATTATTTGTTGTTGATGCTCAAGCTGGGATTACTCCACTGGATTATGATATCGCTGAACTTTTGAGAAAATCTAATAAACCCATTACGATAGTTGCTAATAAAATTGATTGTTCGCAAGCGAGTGCAGAAGTTTTTTATCAATTGGGATTTGATGTTTTCCCTGTTTCTGCGGAG
>CBCPNC010000078.1:0-9877 GCA_965120425.1 uncultured Opitutia bacterium | reverse complement strand
TGATTACATTAGACATATTTAGTTATCGTTTTTTTTTAGATAAAAATGCATTGGATCCGATAAATGATGTAGGAATGTATGAAAAACATTCAGTACTCCCATTAAAAGACTATCAGCGTAATAGAATTATTTCTTTTATTGCACCAGATATTGTTGACCCGAAAGGAATTGGAGTAAGTTGGAACCTTAGACAATCATTGATCTCTGTTGGTAGTGGTGGATTTTTGGGAAAAGGATTTAATAATGGTACACAAGCAAAACTTGGTTATTTGCCAAAATCTGTTGCATCGAATGATTTTATATTTTCTGTAGTAGCAGAAGAACGAGGATTTTTGGGTGTGTTATTAGTACTGTTGATGTATTTTATACTAATTTTTGATGCATTACATATTGCCTTGATTTCTAGGGATCGATTTGGATCGTATTTAGCAACGGGAATAAGTATTTTGTTTTTAACACATGTTTTAATAAATATTGGAATGACACTTGGGTTAATGCCTATTACTGGTATCCCAGTGCCATTTTTAAGTTATGGAGGATCTTTTTTACTGATTTGTTGTTTTTTAGAAGGTATTATTCAATCAATATATCGATTCCGTATGAATTATCGATAACCAATTATCAGGAATTAAGATCCTTTTTAAGGATTTAGAAAATTATATTACAATGAAAACTTTTGAAAAAGATCATGAAGATATTTCACATTGTGAAACAATCTCTTTTAAAACCTTAAAAGGGGAAGCATCGGAACGAGCGAAACAGCAACCATTGTTGCAACGCATTATTAAAGCACTATCTAAACGAGACAATGTTTTTCGAGAATTAGTAGTTGATGACAGTCCAATTGAGCGTCGTGTTGCATTATTAGAAAATGGTATTTTACAGGATTTTGAATTTGAGAGGTACGATGATGTTAATTATGTAGGTGCAATTTTTAAAGGAAAAATTCAAAACATCGAACCCGGCTTGAAAGCAATGTTTGTTAATATTGGGCATGAAAAAAATGCTTTTTTGCATTATTGGGATTTGTTGCCTGCAGCAAATGATAATTCTTTTGAAATTACTAGAAATAATAAATCAGTTCCTGCTAAAAATATTAGTTTACAGGAAATACCTTCTCAATACCCCATTGGATCAGATGTTCTAGTTCAAATTACAAAAGGGCAGATAGGTACTAAAGGTCCAAGAGTCACAACAAATATTGCTTTACCAGGACGTTATTTAGTACTTATGCCAATAAATGGTGAATGTGGAATTTCTAAGAAGATTGATGATTTAAAAGAAAGATCACGTTTGCGTGATATATTGAATAAGATTAAGATACCGGATGGTATGGGTGTTATTATTCGCACGGCAGGGGCAGGTAAAAAGGTGCGTTATTTTGTTCGTGATTTTCATATTCTCTTAAAAAGGTGGCAAAAGATCATGAATGATTATAATGCAAATGATAAGCCATGTCTCTTGTATGAAGAACCTGATCTAATCGATCGTACTGTACGCGACTTTTTGACGGATGATATTGATAGGGTGATTGTCAATGAAACTAAAACACTTGCTAGAATGTCGGATATCGTTGAACAGATTTCACCTAGATCGAAATCAAAGTTATATATTTTTGAAGAAAGTATTCCAATTTTTGAACGATTTAATATTGAGCGACAAATAGAGCAAACTTTCCGTAGACGTGTTCCATTGCCATGTGGTGGAGAAATTGTTATTCATGAAACGGAAGCGTTAACTGCTATTGATGTTAATACTAGTAATTATAAAGTTTCAGAAAAAGAAACAAAAAGTTATATTTTCAATTTAAATTGTGAAGCGGCGAAAGAGATTGTACGTCAATTAAAATTACGTAATATTGGAGGTCTGATAGTCATAGATTTTATTGACATGAAAAATAAAGGTGATCGCTCTAAAGTATATGAGGTGGTATGTAAAGAATTACAGAATGATAAGGCGAAGAGTCATGTATTACCTCTTTCTCAACTTGGGTTGATGGAGATATCACGCCAAAGGCATTCTCAGAGTAACTGTAGCGAAATGAGGTATTGTTGCCCATATTGTAATGGCGATGGTTTCGTAAAATCTGATGTTACTATGTGCAGTGAGATTTATAAAAATACTGTTAATTATATTAAAAGGTTGGGCGAGAAACGACCGGTAAATGGTATTGGGTCGATAAAGATTTCGTTGAATCCAGATGTTTTATCCCAATTTAAGAAAAAAGAGAAACTATTATTGGATATTGAAAAACAATATAACGTTCAATTATCATTTATAGCAGATACATCGTATCATATTGAAAGGTATAAAATAGAATAATTCAATAAATGCTTAGTTATTATTTTTTATGAAACATAGATAACATTTTGTCTGTTACAAGGTAGCCTCCAATAACATTAATAGTTGCAAGTATTAAAGCAAAAAATGCTAGACATGCTTGTAGTGAGGTAGGTGCATTACTTCCAGTTGATACTATTGCACTTATTATAGTTGCCCCAGAAATTGCATTTGAACCCGACATAAGTGGAGTATGCAATTGTGACGGAATTTTGTTTATTAATTCAAAACCCAAGAATGCTGATAACAGAAATATAAATATTAGACTAAACATAACTTTTACTATGTTAAATTTTCCATTTTTTCAAAAGTTTTTGTATTATTTACCGAAATAAGTTAATTTTAACGTTCGTGACCATAATTTATATCTACCAATAAAAGACAAGCTTACATAATTACTTTCAGTTGATTTTTCGCAATTACCATTACTAATGTTGGTATTTTCTAGAAGTTCGCGTTCATTATTAACTGCTTGTAAACAATCTTCTCCAGATAAAATTAAAGCATTTTTAAGATGTTTTTTTATTAGTTTTTTGTGATATTTTATCAATACTTCTATAGAATTTGTTTTTTTTAGTTTTGAAATAAATGGTTTGGAAAAAAATAAAGATATTGGTGATTGTAAGTTATGTGTTACTAAAATCAATCCATTTCGAAGATACGTAGTTAAAACAAAACTTATAGCAGTGTGTTTTTTTTTAACATTAGGGAACATGACTTGTAGCCTAATATTTCCACTTTTATTATAAAAAATAGGAGATATCAATATAGATATATATGCTGCTTTTATTGATAATGTTTCAGAAAATTTGAAGCCTGCATTTTGTATTATTTCCCTAATATTTTGAGATCGTTCATCAATTGGCCATACAATAGTTTCTGATTCTGCTGAAAACCTAGGAAATAAAGGAAAATGTAACTGTGAAAATCGTTTGATCATCAACCATATATACATAGATTCAATTAAGAAGTAGCTTAAGAAAACACTTAAAAGAACTATACAAAATGGGCGTTGGTACGTAGATATGGCAATTAATATTAATGAAATAAATACACAAATAGATAATCTCATTATCCATCGATTGGTAAATTGTAAAAGTGGGTTGTGAAATTTGCCGCTTAACTTTGCTGAGAACACAGAAATTAGCAATAACAGAATTGCGTAGCTAATAAAAGATAAGTCAAATAACCTCATTTTCCTTTCTTTTTTAAAGAGTCTATGTATTTCCAAAACGAACTGTGTTGTTCGATTATCTGTTCATCGCTAATAGGTAAATTTGAGCGAAAAATGAAATCTGTTAACGTGTGTTGAGGAATAATGTAAGAACAAAATAAAGTGTCATTTTCTTTAAGTTCTAAATATATTCGTAACGTTCCAATTTTTATACGGTAAAAGTTAGTTCCATCACGTTGCACCTTTTGTAAATCTTTTTGAGGTTCTTTAAAGGCTTTATCCGATAATGAACTTAATTGATCGATTAAGGAAAGTTGTTCAGCCATTTCTAACTTCTTAATTTCCCCTATACTTTGATCACTAAATGTTACTTGATACATTTGTAAATTTAAATTAAATTAATTTTTTGCACAAATTCAATGATTCTTATTGAGAATATGCAAATAATTTACAATTTTAATATCTAATTACTTATGAGTCAATTACATGAAATAATTTTTATTACAGCACTTATATTCGCTATATTCTTTTCTCGGAGAACATTAGCAAAAATATTTTTTGTAATAACTAAACAATTTTTACCTATTCATGTACTAGATAAAATTAAATTTTACGATGTAGAGCTACAAAAATTACTGTCTACTGTTGTAAGTTTTGCGGCAATAGTCATTGCCTTAGCGAGTGTTAATTTTTTGTTTGATGTCAAATACAATTTTACATTGTGTTTACGTTTGCTGTTTCTAATTTTTTTAACAGTCGTTGCTTTAGAGATCAGTAATATATGTTTTAAGTTTTTAATTCCCCAGAAGTATATTGGTAATAAAGCCATGGACGGTTTATTACGTTTTGCTAAGCGTTTAATAAACTCTGCATTGATAGTAGTGTTTTTAGTGGCATTTATCGGGACTTGTGGTGTTTCAGTCTCTGGATTATTGACTACACTGGGACTTGGTGGTGCGGCTTTAGCATTAGCTTCAAAAGATTCATTAGCAAATTTATTTGGGTCTATTTCTTTGATAAGTGATCGTGTTTTTCAAGTAGGAGATGTTGTAAAGATCAACAATGTGGTAGAAGGGACGGTAGAGGACATTGGTTTACGCTCAACAAAAATTCGAACATCAATGCATTCATTAGTTACTATTCCTAATTCCATGCTTTCTAATATTGCAGTTGATAATTTATCTCAAATGCATGGAAAATTTATTGTGCAATCATTATTTGTAAGCGAGGGAAATGATGTACAGAAAATTGATGCATTTGTTACTACACTTTCTGAACAATTAAAACAAAGTAGTGAGATTCAGTTGCCTATTGTGTCGTTTTATGACTTTACACAAAACGGTATACAAATATCAATTAGTTATTTGATACCAAATGATAAATGTCATAAATATTATAATATCCGTAATGAAATTAACCAATTAATCTTAAAAATATTACACTCTATTGGATTAAAATTAATGTTCATAATTAGTTAATTATTAAACTGTTCCAAAACGTTTTGTGAGGTCATGTTTAGGAAATTCAAAAAATGTTGAATGCCCGTTTGGACTTGTGGAACAATTTTCACATTTTAACAATTCCTGTACTAAACGTATAATTTCGTCTTTATTTTCGATAGGTTCATATTTTATATATTTTGAAGCGATTTTAGCGAATTTTTGATCATTCAATTCAATTGTTTTAAATTCTTGCTGGATATTACTAGATAATATATCACGCATCATGTTTTCAGCTTCGAGAAAAGACAGCCATTCTGGTATTCCTGAGATCCGGTATTGACTTTCCCCAAATTGATAAATTTCAATGCCTTTATTAATAAAAAATTGTGAAAATTTTACTAATGTTTGTTTTTCTTCTGCATTAACATTAATATCAATCGGAAATAATAAATTTTGTATATTATTCGATTGTGTATTTGTTTTTAGTTTTTCGTATGCAATTTTCATTGTCGCTAATTTTAAGTTAACGACAATTGCTCCAGATTGACTTTCAAAAATAACGCAGTTATCAAATATTCTGCCGACAAATTTCCAAGAAAATAAATCATTATTATTTTTAGTGGTGTTATCTTTTGATAAAAAATTTTGTGTTTCACTAAATATTTGCTTATTCCCTACAATAGGAGTACCGTTACTTTTCTTTGAAAAAACCGGATGCGAAATTTTTACAGTATTAACTTTAGCAATTGATGTTTGAGTTGCATGATTAAGATTTTTTAAAGTCAGTCGATCATTCTGTTTGTCAGAGAAGCAAATATTATTTTTCTGCTTTAAAGCAGAATTAATTGCTTCAATAATACATGTTTTTATAAATTGTTCGTTGCGGAAACGAACTTCACGTTTTGTAGGATGTACATTCACATCAACAAATTTTGGGTTTAATGTTATTAACAAACAAGCAATTACTTCGCGGTGATTTGGTAAAATATGAGACAGTGCTTCATTTGTTGCGAATTTTAATAATCTATTTTCTATAATTCGTTTATTAACAAAAAATGAGAAGAATTTTTTACATGGATTGCCTACATATGGATTGCATATAACACCTTCAATTTTACATTCGTTTTCTTCAAAATCTATAGGAATGAGGTGTTCGTTTCTAAAGAAAATTTCATTTGTTCTTTCGACCCAGTTATAACTAATTGGAGATGTAAATATATTTTTATCTTCTGAGTATAGGGAAAATTTTATTTCACGTTCAGCATAAGATAAGTTTTTTATTAAATTTATTATAATATTAGACTCTGTCTGTTCAGTTTTTAAGAATAGACGTCGAGCAGGAGTGTTATGAAATAATTGTTCCACCTGTATAATTGTACCCTTTGGAGTTCCACATTCTTTAGAATGTATAAGTTTACCGCCATTAAATACGATTTCTCTGCCTATTGAGTCATTTGTTGTGCGTGTACGCATTGTAAATTTTGATACACTAGCAATAGAAGGAAGTGCTTCGCCACGAAATCCAAAAGTGTTAATATCTTTTATATCCTCTAGTGTAGTAATTTTGCTTGTAGCATGACGTTCAAATGCAAGTAATGCATCTTGAGGTGATAATCCACAACCATCGTCTTCGACAATAATAGAATATTTGCCTCCATGTGAAAATCTTACTACAATATTTTTAGCTCCAGCGTCTATACTATTTTCGACAAGTTCCTTAACTACTGCGGCAGGGCGTTCCACCACTTCTCCTGCAGCGATTTGATTTATTATTATATCAGGAAGTATTTGTATTTTACTCACAGTGACAAAAAATGTATGTCGATGTAAAATACACAACATAATAATTAGTTAATTTTGTTGAGTGCTAAATGAATTTTTGTATATCCTGCTTCGTGTAAAATGTCACTGATTTTTATGATTGTTTCTATTGTTACTGTGCGATCAGCACGCAATAATACTGGAATGTTAAAGTCTTTTATTTTATTGTAAATTTTTTGAGAATTAATGTCGGATTTTAATGATTTAACAGAAGAAATACTTTCATTTAAAATTAATAGATTCTCAGATTTTATAGTAATAATGTGCTGTGTGGGCTGGCGTTGAATGTGGTAAGAATTTGGGAGTGAAATAGATAGTCCAGCTGGCAAAAATAACTTAAGCTTTAACAAAAAACATAAGCTAATAACTATACATATATTAATTACATCGAAAATACCGATTTTACTATCAGGCTTGTTAAGTTTAGTATTAAATTTATAAGTAAATAAATTACGATGCATTTCTCATGCCTATAGATAGAAAGTTAATGATTTCGTTATAGCTCCATTCCATGTTATTAATTAAACGGCGTACACGGCCATATAAAAAACTATAACTTATGCTTGCACATATATTAATAAATGTCCCAAATGATACTATTTTTAATATATTGCTAATTAACATAAATAAATATTCCGATTGAATATAGCTAATATTTAATTGTGCGTTAGTAATAAATTGTGCAAACATTATACATGCTCCTATACAGCTTACCATTGGAGCAATTTTACCTATTAAAGAAATGGAGTTTAATCGTCTTTCTAAAGTTGGAATAGTTGACAAAATAAAATTACTAGTGGCATGTCCGAGCTTTTGTGGATTTTGGGTATAAAACAATAGTGCTATTTTAATCATACTTGGTACGAACCCTGGAGTTTCTTCACATATTGTTATTGCTTCATTATACCTGTTATTTTGTAACAATGTTGTAATTCCATTTATAAATTGTTGTGGTTTAACATTTCCGCTATGTAAAAAAATTAAACGTTCAATTGTATACATGCAGAGTACAAATGCTAGTATAAATAATATTAGCATCATACCACTTCCCAATAGAAAAAAATTTGTTTCTGGTATTTGCATAAAGTCAAGTATGTTTGTAGAGCTTATAATAGTCCTTGCAATATTTTTGTTTTTAAGCATTTGTAGATAATCTTTTTTAAATGTATTGTAAGTTTTACTCTTGCAATTTTTAGTTATGCCTGAATGTAGTTGCATTACCATTTATGGATAAAAAGAATCAAATCATTGGTATTATTTGTATAATTTTTGCATTTATATTATTATTTAAAGTTGATTCAGATAAATATACAAATGCAGTTAAAAATTATGAGCAAAGCACACCAAGTGTGGTTGTTCGTCACGATGATAGGAAGACTTCAACAAGTAAACCATTACTTCAACAACATATTAACAGTGATCAAAAAGAGAAAATCTCACTGGAAAATGAACATATTCGTGTAGAGTTTTTAGAAAATTACGGTGCAATCGATAATATCATACTGAAAAAGTATTTTAAGAAGCAAGATAGTCCCGAGTGTTTTGTAATAAATGAAAATTGGGATATTCCAACATTGGGAATATGTATAGGTGAAGATGAAGAACGTCATATTCTTTCTGGGTTTAAGTTGCAGTATATCGACAATAATACTATTACTTTTAGTAAGTTAGGAAAAAACGGTATCGAAATTATTCGAGAATATTGCATTTCTCAAGAAGATACTGCTGATAATGATGCTTATATTATAAAACATAGTACGAAGTTTGTTAATACCGTGTCGTCAGAATTGTTTATTAATCATATAAATCTTTGTTTAGGGACAATAGGTGCTTCAAATGGAGATTTTGCGGGTGAGTATTTAAATTTTGGATATTTTGATGGGCACTCTGCAAGCTTCATAAAATCTCGTGACTTTGCAGAAAGTAACGGTTTTCTTGGGTTTGGTAAACGTGATAGTAGAGAATATATTAGTAAAAGTAAACCAATCGTTTGGGGATCAATAAAAAATCAGTTTTTTACAGCAATACTTACACCATCTAAGCGGGCAATTGGATTTTTTGCTGCACCTATACGATATGAAATAGATGATGGTGTTCGAGAATTAGATGATGGTATTAGCGGGGAATTAATATTTAAAGTGGGTAAGATTGCTCCGGAAAGCGAATATGTATTAGACATGGATCTATATGCTGGACCAAAAGATTTTACAAGGTTAGATCGCATGTCGTCTAATCAGGATTTGGTTATGCAGTTTGGTTTTTTTGGAGTAATTAGTAAATTACTACTATTAATAATGAAGGGAATACATTCCATTGTTTCGAATTGGGGAGTATCGATCATTTTACTAACAGTAATTATAAAACTCTGTTTATGGCCGTTAACAACTGCGCAAGTTCGCGCTTCAAAAAAAATGACAGCTATACAGGGACCATTGCGGGTGATAAAAGAGAAGTACAAAAATAATCCGCACAAAATTCAAGTTGAAACGATGAAATTGTTTAAACAATATCGTGTAAATCCTGCAGCAGGTTGTTTACCAATATTTATTCAAATCCCAATATTTTTTGGTTTATATTATATGTTGAGAACATCTTCTGATTTAAGGTTTGCTCATTTTTTGTGGATAAGAGATTTATCTGTAGCAGATACTATAGCGTATATTGGAGGATTCCCAATTAATATATTACCCATTATTATGTGGGTAACAATGACTTGGCAAATGCATATGACGCCGATGCCATCAGTTGATGGTTCACAAAAGGTTGTGTTTAAATTAATGCCATTAATGTTTTTGTTTTGCTGCTACGGATTTCCATCGGGGTTGGTATTGTATTGGACAGTTCAAAATGTTTTGACAATTTTGCAGCAGTATATTGTCTCAAAAAGACGTGATATGCAAATAGAGCAATTGCTGCTCGAGGAAAATATTACGCTGAAAAATCGTAAGGGTAAGAAAAATAAGTAATAAACATTTTTACCAATGAGAGGAAAATTATGTCAGGACATAGTAAATGGGCGACAACTAAGAGACATAAAGAAGCAGTAGATGCTAAACGTGGGAAATTATTTAGTTTAATTGGAAAAGAATTGACTATTGCT
>CBCPNC010000077.1:0-3509 GCA_965120425.1 uncultured Opitutia bacterium | reverse complement strand
GCAATTAATATGGCTTGCAGTATTGTTTTTTTTGGATCTCATCCAGTAGCAATTCCGATGCTTGATCATATCTTAACCTTAAAAGGGGTAAATCTTACCCACGTTATTAGTCAACCAGATCGAGCATCAGGACGTGGTAAAATATTAAAACCAACAAAAATCTCACAATGGGCACTTGAACACAATACTCCACTTTTACGTCCAAATAAACCAGATGAACAACTAGCTAGCTCTATTTCTTCATGTGATATTATTTTAGTCCTGGCTTATGGTCATATTTTACGAAATAACATTTTATCTCTCCCGAAATTAGGGATTTACAACTTTCATGCATCCATTCTTCCAAAGTATCGTGGAGCATCCCCAGTAGAAACTGCCATTGCGTGTGGAGAAAATGAAACAGGAGTGTCACTCATGGAAATCGTTCCTAAAATGGATGCAGGTGATGTTATCGATATTGAAACGGTTACTATAAATGCCAATGATTACTCATCTCATGTATATAACAAATTATCTCAAGCTTGCGTAACTATTATTGACCGGCAAATCAACAATTTAATCTCAAGGAACACAAAAAAATATCAACAAAAACATTCCTTAGCTACATATACTAGGAAAATTAACAAATCTGATGGGCAAATCGATTTTAATTTATGTGCGAAAGATATATTTAATCGTGTACGTGGATTTCATGAACATGTTGGAACATTTACAAAATTAAATGGAACTACTTTAAAAATTGGCCATTGCGAAATAAATGATACAGACTTACGATCTCATCGTCCCGGTGAAATTATGGCGATAAACAAAACATCGCTCACCGTATCAACGAAATGTGGTACGTTAACGATATTTGAGCTACAACGACAAGGTGGAAAAATGCTAAATATTCAGGACTTTATTAATGGATTTCCTCTAAAAGTTGGTGACTGCTTTGAAACATCCCAAGCCCAAGAAATAATATCTTCTCAACCATTTGTAGTAAAGTGATACTTTTTCTTGCAAAACATTACTAACTTTGACATCATTTTGACATGAGTAATGACCTGACCGATATAAATAATGCAGTGCGTGAATCTTCTTATTGGATCTCTTTACTGCGCAACGAAATAAGTAAAGTGGTTATCGGGCAGCGCTACTTAATTGATCGTTTAATCATCGGGCTACTAACTAACGGACATATCTTGCTTGAAGGTGTACCAGGTGTAGGAAAGACATTAACAATAAAAACATTAGCTCGTACGATTCAAGCGGACTTCAAGCGCTTACAATTTACCGTTGATTTATTACCTGCTGATATTTTAGGCACATTAATTTTCGATCAAAAAACATTAAATTTTTTTCCAAAGAAGGGACCAATTTTTGCAAACATTGTTCTAGCAGATGAAATTAATCGTGCTTCTGCGCGTGTACAAAGTGCACTAATTGAGTGTATGGGAGAGCGGCAAGTAACAATTGGTGATGATAGTTTTGAACTACCTGATCCTTTCATGATCTTAGCCACACAAAATCCAATAGAACACGATGGAGTTTATGCATTACCGGAATCACAAGTTGATCGTTTCATGATGAAAGTACGGGTTGAATATCCTTCTGAACTTGAAGAATTACGTATATTGCAAGCACATAAATCAATAACTGTGCAGCCACAAGTAAATGCAGTTATTGACTTACAAGAAATTCAAAAATCCCGTGAATTAGTTGATAAGATTTATATCGATGAAAAGGTGGAAGAATATATTGTTAACCTTGTAAGAGCTACTCGCAATCCTCATTCACGGTTAGGACTTGATGGGATGATTGATAATGGTGCTTCTCCGCGTGCAGTGATTGCATTAAGTAAATGCGGTCGCGCATGGGCATTTTTAAATGGTCGTGGGTATGTTATTCCGCAAGATATAAAAGATATCGGGCTTGAAATTTTTCGTCATCGTATCATTCCGACTTATCAAGCAGAAGCAGCAGGATTCACAAGCGAAGAAATTGCTAAAAGAATATTAAACGGCGTTCGAGTACCGTAAAAAATTTTTTAATTAAAAATATTCTCAAATATTAATCACAGGTAATATTTTTGCCATGCTTTTACTATTTTGTAAAAAAAACATTAATATTCTTGCCTTAAGTAAAATTTCCTATACACTTCTCTTTTAAGAAAAAGATCCAGGAAAGGGGTATGAGCGCATCAGTAGTTGGTAATAATGTAGTAGCGAATCCACAACAGGGCGGGAATACAGTAGATAATAATTTTGATGGTCGCCCTATACAGAATGTAAATCACATACATCCCCAAGCACAGGACAAGCACAACATTTCCAAAGCACACCCTTAGAGAACCGCCAGGCTGAAGCAACCAGCCCGACCTCTGATAGGGTTCACTTAGCGGGGATGCATGCGAATAAAACTAATGGAACCAATGCTGTTACCAATACAAATACTGTTAACAATGCAAAGAGTGACATAGACATAGCTGATACTATAAAAGCATTAAATGCACTTAGCAAGGATACTAGAAATGGACATGTATCAGATAAAAATAATGATGTTTTTGAATTTCTTAAAGATACAATAAAAAACGTAGAAGGAGCTAAACTTAAGAAAAGTGGTGTATTTAAGAAACATTATTCTATAGAATATAAGAATATTAAAATTTCTTTACAAGATGATCATTTTGTCGTATCCAGTGCTAATGATAGTGCAAATATAAGGCAAGAATCACTTGACTTCTTTACAGAACTTGAAAAAAACCAACCTAAAACTGCTACAGGAAACACGACTAAATCATTGATAACATTTGGGGGAAATCACAAGAATGGAGCACGAGAAATAAAAATAAATGGCCAAACTTACATTATACCAGTACCTACAGAGAAAGGCCAAGACCCTATTAGCGTACATATTAATAAAGAAGGTGACTTATCATTTACGAATCAACAACAAGCTCATGATTTCCAAAACAAATTAAATAATTTCAGCACAGAGCTTAATAAATTTTATCCAGATGGAAATTTACACACAAATGAAAAAGGTGTAATTAAGACTATGCAAAATCAACTCGGCCAATCCATTAGTACAATTGGCCAATCACACCAAAAAGAAGTTCCTTGCCCAATAAAATATGATACTTTATCTTCAATGGTTCAAAATGCTGACTTTCAACAAACTCTCGAAAAATTACGACACATAGAAGATACTTTAAATAGCATAAATACCACAATAACAGGATTAAACCCAGAAGAATCAAATGATTCTAATCAATTAGATACAAATATAAAAGAAATATTGTCAGCAATTGAAGAAAGGAAAAATACTCTTCAACAAGAAGGAGAGATTTCTAATAGTTCTTCATATTTAAAAGATTTGCAATCTAAGGTAATATCCAACGGTGTACAAGTTGGACAACAGCTAATAGGAAAAAAGATTGAGGAAATAAACCAGGAAATGTCCACACAAAATACAGCCAACACAACACAAAACCAAGCAACAGATGATGCAATTAATAACCAATCTGC
>CBCPNC010000076.1:0-2939 GCA_965120425.1 uncultured Opitutia bacterium | reverse complement strand
TATGACCAAAAATGAAAATATTATCACTACCAACTTCTTCCAAAATCTCTACATTAGCACCATCTAATGTACCTATTGTGCATGCTCCATTTAGCGCTAACTTCATATTACCTGTTCCTGAAGCTTCTTTTCCAGCTGTCGATATTTGTTCAGATAAGTCTGCTGCTGGAATGATCTGGGATGCCAAAGAAACACTATAATTAGGGATAAAAACAACCTTTATAAGATCTTTCGTCTCTTTGCAATTATTTATAAGATTAGCAACTACGTTAATAGAATAAATAATTTGTTTAGCTAAAAAATATCCTGGAGCAGCTTTAGCCGCAAAAATGAATGTACGAGGGACAATATTCTCATCATTTGGATTTTGTAATATTTTTTTGTACAAATATAAAATATGTAACAAATTAAGGTGCTGCCTTTTATATTCACGCAACCTCTTTATTTGCACATCAAACAAAGAATTAGGATCAACTATTACATTACATAGCTTGGATATCGTCTGCGCTAATCTTACTTTATTATCATGCTTTACTTGTTGAAATTTCTTTTGAAAAACATGATCTTGAGCTTTATCTTCTAATTGTATCAATTCTGACAAATCATATGTCCACTGTTTACCAATTGCTCTATCGACAAGCTTAGAAAGCCCAGGATTACAAGCACGCAACCACTGACGTGGAGTAATCCCATTTGTAACATTTGTAAATTTTACAGGATATAATTCATGAAACAGTGGGAATAGTAAGGTTTTCAATAACTCTGAGTGCATAGCAGCTACCCCATTTACGGCATGACTACCAATTATTGCTAAGTATGCCATACGAACTTTTCCATTAGATATAATAGATAGAGCATCTTTTTTAGATGGATCATTTGGCCATTTATTTTCCACTTCATTTTCTAAAAAGCGACGATTTATTTCACAAATTATCTGATAATGTCGAGGTAAAACATTAGAAAATAAATCTACTGACCATTCTTCAAGCGCTTCTGGTAAAACAGTATGATTAGTATATGCAAATACATTTTTACAAATATTCCAAGCATCATCCCAAGGTAAATAATACTCATCAACTAATAAACGCATTAATTCAACAATTGCAATGGTTGGATGCGTATCGTTTAATTGAATGGCTATTTTATCTGCAAATTTAAAATCAGATCCACTATTCTTAAATCTTCTTAATATATCTTTTATAGAACAACTCACGAAAAAATACTGTTGTATTAAACACAGTTCCTTACCATCCTCAGTAGCATCATTGGGATATAAAATCTTAGAAATTATCTCCGATTCTGATTGTTTTTGTACAGCATCGACATATTTCCCTTTATTAAAAGTCTCAAGATCAAATTCTTGAGATGTTCGTGCTTCCCATAGTCGCATAAAATTCACAGTTGTTGTGCCATATCCGGCGACTGGAATATCCCAAGGCACTCCTTGAATAGTTTTACCTTCTACCCACTTAGGCACCCAATTACCTCTGTCATCAAATCTATTTCCCACATGTCCAAATAATTGAACAGTTTGGACATTTTCCGGTCTACAAATTTGCCAAGGATTGCCAAACTTCAACCAGTTATCTGGAGTTTCTACTTGTTTCCCATTTTCAATTTGTTGCTTAAATAACCCAAATTCATAATGGATGCCATAAGCAACTGCTGGATAATCCAGTGTTGCTAAGGAATCCTGAAAACATGATGCTAAGCGTCCCAGTCCACCATTACCTAGGCCCATATCAGGCTCAAATTCTTCAATCAATGAAAAATCTTGCCCCAAATCACCCAAGGCCGCTTCAAGATCTTCCAAAATCCCTAATGCCTGGGCAGTTGTACGTAACATGCGCCCTGGCAAATATTCCAAAGACATGTAGTATATACGCCGAACATTGCTATTATGATGCTTCTTTTGCGTTTTAATAAATTTTTCCAATACTTTTTCTCGCAATACTAATATGATGGCTACTAACCAATCGTAGGTAGTAGCAGAATTTTGTTCGCGCGCTAAAAAGCATTGCAGATGTTTAATAATTTCACGCTGTAACTCATTTTTTAAAGCATTAGCTTTAAATCCATCTTCTTCCGAAAAAATTTTTTCATGATTTATTTCTTCTTTCACCAAACTTGTATCCATATTGAAAACCTTCCGGGCAAAGTGTATACAAAATTTTAAAGTTTAAAATAAAAAACTGCAACAATATCAAAATGTTGACCTTAATTATAAATTTCTTTGATTGCACATCGTGTTAGTTTATGCAGAAGGTAAGCTCGTCGAAATTGGTTTGTTGCATGTAGTAATTCATATCAGCGGTTTTGGGTACCGAATTAATGTGCCCTTAACAACAATAGAAAGAATGCCTGCAATAGGAGATAATGTAAAACTATATATAGTTGAGCAAATTCGTGAAGATTTACATGAACTATATGGTTTTTTTTTAAAAGACGAATGCGAATTTTTCGAAACTTTGGTCAATCGAGTATCAGGTATCGGGTATAAAACAGCACTAACAATAATGAGTAGACTGTCTATTAATACATTAAAAACAGCAATCACTACAAAAGATATTTCTTTACTAAGCAAATGTCATGGGATAGGAAAAAAAACAGCAGAGCGCATAATAGTGGAACTAGCAGACAAGATAGATATTCCTAAAACAACAAATAATATTGCAACTAAAGTGCATGCAGAATCTAATATTGCACAAGATGCAGTATCTGCTCTTATTTCTTTAGGGTATAAACCTACAGAAGCTGATAAAGCGATACAACAATCACTAATACATCTGGGAGAAGAAGCATCATCTGAAGAATTAATTAAGTATGCTTTACATCTATAACAATGCCTTACATCGAACAAAATCTAACGTCATCTAAGCTTAGCTTTTCCAAAAAATTTGACATTATTTATGACTGCGAAAATTATTACGTTATAAATA
>CBCPNC010000075.1:0-7081 GCA_965120425.1 uncultured Opitutia bacterium | reverse complement strand
GGTATCGTGTTCCAAGTACAGTTTTATCTGCTGTTGATATGGAAGAAACAATAGCTTGTGCACAAAAAGCAGTAGAATTAGCTGTAGAAAATGCAGTTAGTGGAAAAATGATGATTTTACTTCGTACAGAAGGCACAAAATATACAAGTGAAATTAGTTGTGTAGATATTTGTAATGTAGTTGGAAAGAAAAAAGAATTTCCTGAAGGTTGGTATAATTTTGAAGAAACTAATGTAGATTATTCGTTTTTTAAGTACGCTTTACCATTAATTTCCGGGGAACAATTTGCTAGTTATGACGCAGGGATACCGATTTTCTCTAAAATACGTTAACTTCAAAATGTTTTTAGTATGAATATTTCGGTGTGGTTATCAAGTTTTGTTAAAGAAGCGGCGAACAATCATGGATATTTTGATCTTAATCCTGAAATTAGAATATCTGATCCAAAATTTGGAGATTTCCAGGCTGATGGGGTATTTAAGTATGCCAAGATGTTAAAAGAAAACCCAAAAAAGGTTGCTGAACAAATAATTAGTTCTTTGCAAACAATCAATAGTCTTACTGAAAATGTAGATTTTTTTATAAGTGGTCCAGGGTTTATTAATTTCAAGTTAAAAGATGAATTTTTATGTCGATGGCTAAATGATCACAAGGTTATAGATGATTTTAGAAGGGATGTTTTATCACTTGATAATCAAACTATTGTGATTGATTATTCTTCTCCAAATACTGCAAAACAGATGCACGTCGGGCATTTGCGATCCATGAATATTGGAGAAGCTATCTGTCGTTTGTTGGAGTTTTGTGGTGCAAATGTTATTCGTGATAATCACTTAGGAGATTGGGGAACACAATTTGGGATATTAATAATGGCCATAAAATATGAACATGTTGATTTAGTAGCATTACCTGAAGAGCGAGCTATTGGAGAAATTGAGCGCCTATATAAATTAGGAAATACATTGGTTAAAAAAGATGATTCATTCTTAGATATTGCTCGCAAAGAATTAGTTAATCTTCAAAACGGTGATGAAGAAAATTTAAAAATCTGGGAACAGATTAATGATATATCTTACAGATCGTTCCAAAAAATCTATGATTTATTTGATGTGAAATTTGACTATGTTTTGGGGGAGTCTTTTTATCGTGATCAAGTTTCTGAGATATGTAATTTTTTAGAAAAAAGTGGTATTGCTCGTAAAGATTCAGGTGCTTTAGTTGTATTCTTTGATAAAGATTCTAAATTTAGTACACAACCATTTATTATTCGTAAAGCAGACGGTGCATCAAATTATGCTTCTACAGATTTAGCTACTGTGAAGTATCGTATAGATAGATGGCAAGCTAATAGAATTATATATGTAACGGATGGGAGGCAGCAGGATCATTTTCAGCAATTATTTTTGACAATAAAAAGATGGTTTGATTTAGTGGGTATCGATGTTCCGATGCTTGAGCATGTTTGGTTCGGCACTATTCTTGGTGAAGATGGTAAAGCAATTAAGACTCGTGACGGATCACCTATATATTTAAATGACTTAATAAGTGAAAGTGTAAAGCGGGCACATCAGTTAGTTCTTGAAAAAAATCCGCATTTGAGCGAAGATGAAATTGACGATATTGCATCAGTCATAGGAATTAGTGCCATTCGTTATTTTGATTTAGCTCAGAATAGAACAAATGATTACAATTTTTCTTGGGAAAATATGTTGTCGTTTGATGGGAATACTGCAGTTTATTTATTATATGCTGTTGCGCGTTTAAATTCTATCTTATCAAAAGTAAAAGCGAATAATATTTTTTTAGTAAAAAATATTACTACTTCACAGGAACGCTTACTAGCTTGTAAATTATTATGTTTCCCAGTTGTGCTTCAGCAAACAATTAAGGAACTTCGTCCTCATTATTTGTGTACATATTTATATGAACTGGCTTGCGAATATTCTTCTTTTTATAACTCTGATCGTGTATTTGTGGATGATTGCGATATCCAAGAAACTAGACTAGCTCTTTGTGGTAGAACACGAGTAGTTTTACAACTTGGTTTGAATTTATTGGGAATTAAAACAGTAGAAAAAATGTAAATCTCTAAAAAGAAAAATGAATATTGCTTAGCCTTTCTTTTAAAAGACTTACAACCTGTTGTTCGTTCATTGATGGTGAAGTAAATGTCATAGATAACCGAATTGCAGGTTCAACATCATCCCAAGGTACAGTTACGATACCAAGTTCGTGTATCATCCATTCACTAAAATCTTCAGCGCATGAAAACGAATAAGATTTTTCTCCAAGTTTAGCGGAATGAGGTATATGTGTATAAATAAAAAATCCAGCTTTAGGTTTTATAAATTGAAAATCGTGGGTATTAAAAATTTCAATTATATCATCCATACGTTTGGAATATCGTAAAGCGTTAGATTTAAGAATGTCAGTTTGTGCAAGTGTATAAGCTGCAGCCTTTTGTATCGGCAGAAATTGTCCAGAGTCAGTATTGTCTTTTACCGTTCCATAAGCATTAATTAAGTGTCGATTGCCGCAGACCCAACCTATACGCCAGCCAGTCATACTAAACCCTTTAGACATAGAATGTAATTCTAGAGCTACATCTTTTGCGCCATCAATTTGAAGGATCGATAACTGATCTTCTGGAGAAAATACTAGTCCAGAATAAGCGGCATCGTTAATAACAAGTATGGAATATTTATGAGCAATTTCTATTATTTTTGAAAAAAACTCATAAGAACAAGTAGCTCCTGTAGGATTGTTAGGATAATTTAATATTATAATTTTAGTTTTTTGTAGTAATGATGGAGTTAAAGAATTTAGGTTAGGTAAGAAATTATTTTCTTTTAAAAGCGGTAATGATGTAATATTTGCGCCTAAGTATTTCGCGTGTGTGGCGAATATATTATAGCCTGGGGTAGTTGTTAAAACAGTGTCTCCAGGATTAATAAAACATAAAGGCAGGATAGATAATGCAGATTTTGATCCAATTGAATGTAAAATTTCTGTGTATGGATCTAAGGTAATGTTAAATATTTTTTGCATATATTTTGCCACCGCGACCTTAAATTCATCACATCCATTATCAGCATATCCACGATTATTAAATTTTTTTGTTTCTTCAAATAATATATTTATAGTTGCTAAATCTGCCATATTATCTGGTTCTCCAACCCCCATATCTAAAATTATTCGATCAGGATAGTTTTTAATGGCATTTCGTTTAGCGCGTTTAATTTTTTCAAACTTGTAAATTTTGTTAGTTTGTCCAAATGCTTTCCCTCCAATTCTTTCAGAAAAAAAGCTCTTTGCAAAAATCTCAGCAGTATCCATATTAAGCGTATTCTCATGAAAATATCAGAAAAAGTAAATTTTATTTTGTCTACTTTAAAAACATTATTTCCGGTTCCGGATATCACTCTAAATCATTATGATCCTTTTACTTTGCTGATTTCAGTTATTTTATCAGCGCAATGTACAGATGCTAGAGTAAATCAAGTTACGAAAACTTTATTTAAAATAGCCAGTGATCCACTTACTATGTCTGAGTTGTCATTTGATGAATTGGCCAATATTATTCGTCCGTGCGGATTGGTGAATCATAAAACAGATGCGATTTTACGTACTTCAATTATTCTAAATGAACGTTTTCATGGCAATGTTCCTGCTACATTTGATGAATTAGAATCTTTACCTGGTGTCGGACATAAAACTGCATCAGTTGTAATGGCTCAGGCATTTCATAAGCCAGCATTTCCAGTGGATACTCATATCGCGAGACTATCTGTTCGTTGGGGACTATCCACTAGTAAAAATGTACGTAAAATAGAAGAAAATTTGAAATTATTGTTTCCACAAGAATCATGGCATGATGTTCATATTCAAATGATTAAGTATGGTCGCCAATATTGTCCTGCTAGAAATCATAATATTAGTAAGTGCATAATTTGTAAAAAATTTAACAATGAAATTTAAATTATTCTTGAATGTGTTATAAAAATTTTTACACTAAAAACAGTATTTATTTAAATAGGACGAAAAATGAGCGAAAAAAAATTTGTAACAATTGTACATAATGCACTTTCAGATGGGGAAAAAATTGGTGCTGATTTACACAAATTAGGTTTTGCAGATTCCTTTGACAAGGACGGACAAAAAATTGTTTTTCCAACTTCACCAATCAGACTTTATTTTAAAGAGGAAAATGGTGATATTAATGCACTACGTGATAAATACATAAAAACCATGGAAGATATGTGGAAGCGTCTAAACATTAAGGCTGGTGTAGCTTCCGTATTAGTTGGGGATGATTGGAGAATATAAGATTGTTTTTCATAAATCTAAAAAGTGTCGCTGATTTTTAAAGCGACATTTTTTATTGCTCTTACAAGTTGAAAGAATTAATAGCTAAATCGTGGTAAGAAAAACATCTAGGGTATTATGGACTAATCACCTAAATCAACTTGCAAAAAATTCATTTATAGAAAACAAAGCCTTAACTAGAGGGTGCTTGGGAACTATATTGGGTATTGATCCTAGCTTAAGGGGTACTGGTATAGCAGTTATTAAGTCCGAAAATAAAAAAATTTATTTTATGTTTTCTGAGCAATTAAAAATGAAAAAAAAATTATCCTTTTATGATTGTTTAGGTGAAATTTTTTGTGAAATTTCGGAGATTTTAAAAAAATTTTCCCCAGAATGGGTAGCTATAGAACAAACTATTTTTGTACAAAATCATCGTGTCGCTCAAATATTAGGGTCTGTTCGCGGAGCGATTATAGCTGCTATTGCTAGCGAAAAAGTAAAAATTTATGAATATCTACCATTGCGAATAAAGCAGTCAGTAACTGGTGTAGGGAAAGCATCTAAAGTGCAAGTTATGCGTACTGTTAAAAATATTTTATCAATTGATCACGAGATTTCGTTTGATGAGGCGGATGCTTTAGCTGTAGCATGTTGTCATGCATGGACGTACTCTAATTCTTAGAATAATTTTTTTGAATTTTTTTGTAAAAATTTAAAGCGACTGATTTAAACATCAGCCGCCTTTAACAATAACAAGGAAATTCTATTGATCTCTTAATCTTGCTAAAAGGTGTAGAACTTCAATATATAACCACACTAAAGTTACTGTTAATCCGAATGCAGCGAACCATCCCATGTAACTTGGTAACCCGCGATTAGATATTTTAGCTATGAAATCAAAATCTAAAATAAGATTTAAGGAAGCGATGGATACTACAAATAATTGAAAAAGTAGGCCAAATATACTTCCTGAATGAAGAAAAGATGTCCAACCAAATAAAGAAAATATAAAACTGGCTAAATAAGTTATACAAATAGCAAATGTAGCAGTTAACATAATTGCGCGAAACTTGTCTGTTGCGCGAATAATATTATATTTATATAACAACAGCATACTCACTGCTGCACCAAAAGTTATTAGTACCGCTTGAAAAATTATCCCACCAAATTGAGATTCGAAAATCTTTGAGATACTTCCTAGTACCAGACCTTCAAATATGGCATATAGGGGGCTCGTATACCCTGCCCATTCTTTTTTTACAATGGTTACAATAGAGATCACAAATCCTGCGATAGCAAATAGTGTCAATTTTGAAGCCAAAGCTTCTATAGAAGAATATTTCCCATTCCAAGCAAAACAAGCAGAAAAAATAATCAAAGCTAATAAAATTAGGCATCGATTAATTATTCCGTTAAGGGATGTTGACATTTGTCCGGATAAATTTTCGAAATTGCTGGCACTTAGGATAGGATTAGAAGTTTTTTGGTACATGCCTGTTATTCTTATGCAAATAATCGCATGAAATCAAGAAATTTTTATACAAGCTAATTAAAATGTTCTTTTATTGTAATTTATTTTTTATATTACTTTTTGAATTGAAGTGAAAATTAATTTTAAGTGGTATTTTAGTTTAGCTTTTAAATATTTATTTCCTTATAAAAAACGTTTTTCTTTTTTATCTGTTGTTGCGATTTTTGGAGTATCATTGGGTGTTATGATACTGTTTGTCGTTAACAGTGTGATGGAAGGATTTCAGAGAGAAATTTGCTCTAAAATTTCAGATTCCCAAGGTGAAATAAGGATAGATTCTGATCAAATAATTGAAAATTCATGTGATGTTTATGAAAACTTAAAAAGTTATGATGCTATTTTAGCTGCTTCAAGCTATGTTATGGGTTTTGTAATGCTTCAGTTTGAAGAGCGGCAGGCATTTCCATTAGCTAAGGGAATAGACATAAGTAATGAACGAATTGTTGTACCATTAGATAAATTTATAATTTCAGGAAATCTAGATGATTTGGATAATCATTCTGTAATTATAAGTTCGGAACTGGCGAAAGGGTTAAAAATAAAAATTGGTGATTATATAGATATATATTCTCCACTAATTTTGCAAAATTTAGAAAATGATGAATTAATTTTACCGAAATCATATGAAGTTGTTGCTATATATCAGAGTGGATGGAATTACATAGATTCTAATTTTGTAATGCTCACTAAGAGTGCTATGCAGGTATTGTATGGTATGCAAGATAATCAATGTCACGGGTTTTGTGTAAAGTTGAAAGATAGTGATAAAATTAGTGATGTAGTGCCAAAGTTGAAGGAGCAGCTGTATAATTTGCGTGTTTGTAGTTGGCAGGAGATGAATGAAGATTTTTTATTTGTTCTTAAATTAGAAAAAACAATGATGATGTTTGTCTTGCTATTTATCTTACTAGTTGCTTCTTTTTCTATTTCCAGTTCACTATTAATTTCTGTTGTGAAAAAACGACGAGAAATTGGCTTATTGTATTCATTCGGAGCATGTTTACATGAAGTAGCATTTATTTTTATCTTTGAAGGAATTATAATTGGTGTATCGGGTAGCTTAATCGGATTAATATTAGGTACTATAGCACTTTTTATGAGAAACCATATTTTATCTTTACTTACAAAATGTGTAGGTATTGATGATTTTTTACTGAAATTCTATGATTTTGCTGAACTGCCAGTACATTATTCATTTAGCGGAGCTGTTATTATTGTCACATTTTCTATCATTATCTGTTG
>CBCPNC010000074.1:0-3621 GCA_965120425.1 uncultured Opitutia bacterium | reverse complement strand
ACAAATTCTACTCATCTTCACGAAATGGTTTTAGGAAATTTGTTAGGGTTAAATCAAAAATCTGATATAACAAGGGTAGATAATCCTTTTAGACAAAGCAAAGTTATGTTGGCAGGTATAATTAAAGAGGACTTAAGGATCGAGACACAGGATAGTAATATTAAAAATTTAAATATTAAGATCGCAGTACCTGATGAACTAAGTAAAAACAGCGAACCTATTTTTGATTGGATAGAAGAAAATAATATCAAACATTTGGCAATTCACTGGGATTTAGATGTTCTTTCAAGAGAAGATTATCGTCCAAATACGCAAAGTAAACCACATCTTGCAAAATCTGAATACCAAGCCGCAATGGGTGAATTATCTTTGAATCAAGTTGCAAGAATTCTGGCAGATGTAAGTAGTCAAGCTGAAATAGTGGGTCTAACGATAGCAGAACATATGCCTCATGATGCGATTAATCTCAGAAATATTTTAAAAGAAGTTTCAATTTTTAAAGGTTAAAAAATGTAGAAAAAGAAGAGCTAATTAGTTGTATTTTATTTAGTGAAATGTTATCTAAGAGCGAATATTCAAAAGTAATAATTTATCTTTTATTTTTTTATAATGTGTTTTTTGTATAAATTTTGAAAAGTCTGCACCCAGATTTTGTTGTTCCATCAAGCGTCTCAAAATTTACTTGTTTTCTCTGGTGTAAGTTTTCAAGCCAGTTGGGAGTCCAGACAATTTTTGTTACTTTTTATAGTAAAAAAAGATTTTCCACTATAACAGGGACTTTACATGGTTTAACTATCACATCTTTATTTTTTTTACTTTCATTGGTTATGGTATATACAAAACTCTTCTTTGAGATTCCTTTAGGATTTATGTAAATTTTTAATCAATTCGACTGTTTGTAATGAATATATCGAATTGGCACTGAAATGTGACTTAACTTTGTGGCACTGAGCTTATCAAACTTTTGTAAATCATAAAATGTATTTTCTTAAATGATACTTAAAAGTGCATTATTGTTTTTCACAAGTTTTTCGATGTTTTCTTTTCTTATTACACGGTTTATACCTGATTTTATAAATTTATTTTTCATTTAAAGTGTGTTTTCGTTGATATCACTTTGTGTGTTTTGTGCTCTGATAAAAGATTAATGACCTATAAAGCGGTTTATTTAGTTGGTATTATAAATTCTTTCATATTACAGCCCTCAAGTTCCAGCAACTTAAATTTCTTATCTATTCCCCCTGTATAACCTATTAAACTTTTATTTGTGCCAACAACCCTGTGGCATGGAATAATAATAGAAATTTTGTTATGTCCTACTGCACCTCCAACAGCTTGTGCCGACATTTTTTTATCCCTTTTTGTTTTGCAATTTCTTTGGCAATATCATTATACGTAATAGTTTCCCCGTAAGGAATTTTTTTTAAAATGTCCCAGACTTTGAGTCTGAATTCGCTTCCAATAGGATTTAATAATGGAGTAAAATCCGGTTCTTTACCTTGGAAATAAATATCTAGCCATCTTTTAGTTTGTTTAATGACATCTGTTTCTACTGCTATGTGTTCTTTGTCTACATTGCCACAATAATATTTTTCACTATCAAACCAAAGCCCTGTTAAGCCTTTATTATTTGCAGTAAGAAATATTTTCCCAATAGGAGAATCATAGCGTGAAATATACTGCATATTATTCATTCCTTTTTTTTATTTGTTTGTTAACATTAATGTTCTCTACTTATAGCTTATTTTTTGCTTTGTGCAGGATCTGTTAAGTCCGGTATACTACCAAACGATACTTCCCATAGATAAAAACTTGCAATACTACAGTAGGGTGTAAATTTTCGCCTATACTTTTCAAAGATTTTCTTTGTGATTTTTTTATGTTGGTAAATCATACGAAGCCCTCTTAATATTGCTAAGTCTTTGTAACTAAAAACATTAGGACGTTCTAAGCAAAATAACAAAATCATTTCAACGGTCCATTCTCCTACACCACGAAGTAACAATAATTCCTTAGTAATTGCTTCATCTGTTTTTTGGTTAATTGCTTGTAAGTCAATTTGACCATTTTTTACTTTACTAGCAAATTCTAAAATGTAGTCAGCTTTTTTTAAAGTTATTCCAAATTTTTGTATTTCTTCTTTTGATAGTTTTGAAACAGTGTCAGCATTCACCCTCCCTAAGGCGTCTGCCATTTTCCTCCAAATTGTCTGTTCTGCTTTCATTGAGATTTGTTGGGCTATAATGTTACGTACAATGGATGCAAATATATCAGGACCTGTCTGTCTATTTATATACCCAATTTTATCAATAACCTCAGCCAGTTTTTTATCCTTGCTTTTTAATGCCTTTATTTCTTTTTCACCGTACTTGAAATACATAGCATAATCCTAATTATGGTTTTTAATGTTAAAAAAGTAGCATAAAAAAATTAAATCATCTGATCGATGGCAGTAAACTACAAAAATGACTGGTATCGGATTACCTTTATTTATGAAATTTTATATAGAGCGGTAGTGGAGATATGTTTCGTAAAGAAAGATCAATGCAATGTCGCTTAATAATTTTTAATATTTAAATTTAAAATATCGATATTTATGTAATATATTTTTTAAGTTCTTGGGCAACCATACACAGAGTAACGTGTTACTTTTTAGCATTATTACCTTAAAAAACGTTCTTGTCATTACGTTTTAGAGTTAAAAGTGCTATTTAAACTTTAACCAATGTAATTAAAAGCCTTTTATTATTGAAATGCATTTTGGCTCAAAAATTTTGGTGCGAGTGAAGGGACTCGAACCCTCGACATCCACCTTGGCAAGGTGGCGCTCTACCAACTAAGCTACACTCGCAAAAGATGGTAGATTTTTGTGTCATTAGACAGAATGTTGTCAACTATATTATTTAATTATTTCTTAATAAATAGTTGGGATTTAATAAATCTAGTCCATCTCTAACAAATATTCCATCTTTGCGGATTAATTTTTTATCAAAATATATTTCTCCACCACCATATTCTTGACGCTGAATACAAACTAGATCCCAGTGTATTTTAGATCTGTTGCTATTATCTGCATCTTCGTATGCTTGCCCTGGAGTAAAATGAAATGAACCAGAAATTTTTTCATCAAATAAAATATCGCACATTGGTTCTGTAATATAAGGATTAAACCCAAATGAAAATTCTCCAATATATCTTGCGCCAGGATCAGTATCTAATATAGAATTTAATTCTTTTGTTTTTTTACCGGCACTTGCTTCGATGATCTTTCCATCTTTAAATTTAAACGAAATATTTTCAAATGCTATACCATTGTATACCGTCGGTGTATTGTAAGTTAATATTCCATTTACACTGTCTTTAATAGGTGCAGTATAGACTTCCCCGTCGGGGATATTGTGAGTACCACCACATTCAATAGCAGAGATGTTTTTTATAGAAAATGTTAAATCTGTTCCGGGTCCAACGATATGCACTTCATCAGTTGCTTCCATAGCTTTTTTTAGAGCTTCCATGCCCGGTTGCATGCGTGAGTAATCCATAGTGCATACATCGAAGTAAAATTTTTCAAATGATTCTGAGCTCATTTTAGCTTGTTGTGCAAATCCATCGCTTGGCCAG
>CBCPNC010000073.1:0-10109 GCA_965120425.1 uncultured Opitutia bacterium | reverse complement strand
TTTAAAAAAATTTTACTGGATTTAAAGATTGCCAAAAAAAATATTGGTATTGAATCTTATGAAAGTTTTGCAGTTCTTATATCAAATGTATTAAAAAAATTTTTGATAAAAAATTTCAAATATATCAAGTTAGAAATGACGAACAATGAAATTATAAATGCGCTGAATAGGGATGCTTCTAATGACTGGAAGACTTTGAGTATGATTACTGAAATATTGTCAATAACTGAAAGAGTAGAATTTTCAAAAAAAATTTTAAGTATTGCGCAGCAGCGTGGATTGTATAAAAAGACCTGTCAGGTGATTTTAAAAATTGATAGAATTAAGAGAACAAAATAATATGCGAATTGAAAATTTAAATGCCTTCCTTTTGTTGCTTGTTATACCACTAATTTGGATAATTAAGAAAAAAAGCAAACCAGCAACTATCATTATTTCTAATATACAATTTGTGCAGCAAGCTAATTCTAAAAGCAAATATAAGTACTACGATCGATTTTTCTTACTACGTACCATAGAATTATTCTTACTCATAGTTGTCATAAGTGCACCAAATAGCGATTTGTCCATTACACTGAATATTGTTGTCACTTTTTTTATTTTTATTGAAATTTTTCTTAAAAATACGTTGTGGAGGACATTACCATGAAATTATTATCTATAGTGGTGATAGCTTCAGTACTAGTTTTATTTGTTCAAGTTGTAGGAGAAATTCGAAGAAAATCTCTAATGAGGAAGATATTTTCTGATAAACAAGTTAGAAACTTATGTGTGAATTGTAATCAATATTTACGGTTTATCAAAGATGTATTATTAATTTTTGTTTTTTTCATTGAACTTTATGGGATATACTTTCATGTTTTAAGTACAAACTTATTATTAAGTATTTTTTCAGTGCTGGCGTTAGAAACAATAATACCAACTAGTCGTACGAAATAATAATGAGTACAAAACTTCTAATTTGGATATTTTTGTCTGTTATTTTGGGCGTGTTCATAAAATTTTTTCATACTCGATATCTCTTGAAAAGAATTCCATTAAGCAAGCGTTCTGATAATAAACTAGGGAAAGCGATGATCAATATGGAAAGAGCAAGTATTTTTGGAGATTACATGAATTTTTTTGAATTTTCCAAATATGCTATCAAAGAGGCGATGAATTTCCCACGCGGGAAAGATGGTATGAGAATAACTTTAAACGAGGTTATTTCAAGGCTTGAAGATAAGGAAGCATCAGATTTTATTATTAGCACTGTAAAAGAAATTTATCAATTTAGTGAGTCTGTAGAAAAAAATGAATATTTTGATGGGGATTTAAGTGAAAAATTAGGTGTCTATTATAAAGTGATACGAGAAATAAAGAATTTGTTTAGTTAGCTGATCTGGTCTCAAATATTTGCACATACTTTAAACATTCGCTCTTAATGAAATTTAATTGTTCTGTATTTCCCTTGTCAAAAATTGATGATAATTTTTGTCGCCTTAAATTAAAATCTAATGCGTGATCTGGAACGAATTGTTGTATAACAAACTTTTTAGCTCCCTGCAAATTTTTGGAAATGTTTATTATATCTGTATCCTTATGTATTCCTGGTACAATAGTTGTACGAAATTCATAATCTACATTAGATCTCATGATCACGTCGACAGATTCTTTAATTTTGGAAATGTTAAAATAAGTTCCAGATGCTTCTTGATATTTTTCCCAGTCATGTTTAACATCCATTGCGATAAAGTCTAATAAATTTTCCTTAAGTAAATTTATGACGACTTCTGGATTTGTTCCATTTGTATCTAATTTTACATTAAGATGTAAATTTTTTATCTTTTCTATAAATTCTTTAAGATCTTTATGTAAAGTTGGTTCTCCTCCGCTTATTACGACTCCATCGATCAAATGTGAACGAGAATTGAGAAATGAAAAAATTTCTTCTTCTTGAATAACTGATTGAAATTGTGTAGGATCGACGAGGGAAGCATTATGACAAAATGGGCATCTAAAATTACAACCCTGAATAAAAATAATGCAACTTATCTTACCAGGATAATCGATAAGGGAAATCCTTTGAAACCCGCCAATTAACATGATTTTAAACATTTACTGTAAAATAGTATTTTATCAACTTATTTATTTTTTATTTATTTTTAGCTTGAAGTTAAAAATTTTGAATACATGGTGAATTTCACTTATAGTGCTATTACATGGTGTTTTAGTACGAAATTAATCCTTAGCCCTTCCGACAAGGAAGAAAATAAAAAATATATGGTCTCTACAGTTATAGAAGAATTGTTAGCTTCTCATCCAATTGAAGCGTTAAAACCTGATTCAGTTGTTGTTGGTATTGTTACTGAAATTCGAAATAATGAGGTTACTGTCGACATCGGAGGAAAATCTGAGGGCTCGGTGCCGACATATGAATTTGACGATATTTCTAGTTTAGAAATTGGTTCAGAAATTGATGTATATGTTGAAAGTTTAGAAGATAAATACGGTAATCCAGTAATTTCTCATGATAAGGCGCTTCAAAAGAAAAATTGGGAGCTTATTATTGAAAACTGTGAAGAAGGCTCAATTTTACCAGGACGTGTAAAAAATAAAGTAAAGGGTGGATTGGTTGTAAATATTGGGGTTGATGCTTTTTTACCAGCATCTCAAATCGATACCCAAGCTCCAATAAATCTTGAGCAGTATATTGGTCAAACATTTGATTTTAAGATTGTCAAAATTAATAAAGAAAGAAAAAATATCGTTGTGTCTCGTAGAGAATTGATAGAAGAAGAACGCGAAGAAAAGAGAAAAGCTTTGCTTAGTGAAATTAAAATAGGAGATATTAAGAAGGGTGTTGTAAAGAATATTACTGATTATGGTGTATTTATTGACCTTGACGGTTTAGATGGGTTGTTGCACATTACTGATTTAAGTTGGGGAAGAGTTAGTCACCCTAGTGAAGTTGTTCATTTAGGACAAGAAATAGATGTAATGATAATTGGTATTGATTTTGACAAGGAGCGTGTAGCTCTAGGTCTGAAACAGACAATACAAAATCCATGGGATAATATTGAATGCAGATATCCAATTGGAGCACATGTTAAGGGAGTAGTAGTAAATATGGTCGCTTATGGAGCATTTGTAGAATTAGAAAATGGTGTAGAAGGTTTGATTCACGTTACTGAAATGTCGTGGACAAAACGTATAAACAAGCCAAGTGAAATGGTGCGTATAGGTGATGAAATAGAAGCGGTTGTTGTTGGTATTTCTAAGGAAGATCAAAAAATTGCACTCAGTATAAAACAACTAGAAGAAAATCCGTGGAACACGGTTAGTCGCAATTATCCAATTGGAGCTCATGTTCGTGGAAAAGTTCGTAATATGACAACATATGGTGCATTTGTTGAGCTTGAAGATGGTATTGATGGTATGATCCACGTAAGTGATATGAGTTGGACGAAAGTTATCAATAACCCTAATGAGTTTCTAAAGAAGGGAGATGAGGTTGATGCTATCGTGTTAAATATAGATAGCGAGCAACAAAGAATTGCTTTAGGAATAAAACAATTAACTGAAGATCCTTGGTCGGACATTCAAAAGAAGTATAAAATTGGAACTAAGGTTGTTGGTACAGTTACAAAAATTACTTCTTATGGAGCATTTGTTAAACTTGAAGATGACATTGAAGGCTTAGTTCATATTAGTCAAATTAGTGAAGATCATGTAAATAAAATTAAAGATGTTATTAAAGTTGGTGATGAAGTATCTGCTCGTGTTATTAGGGTAAATAAAGATGAACGTCGAATTGGATTATCAATAAAAGCTGCTAACTATGATGAGTCTGCATTTGAAGCTGAACTTAAAGCATTTGACAAGATTAAAAGTACTGATGATTTAGTCAGTTTAAGTAGTATGTTTGATAATTTAAATGTGGGAAATATTGAAGAAGTTCCAGTTGAAGATACTAATAATGAAGACATAGAATCAGCTAAATAAAATATTTTTAAATTAAAAATAATTGCAAGCTAAAGATCTGTCAATATTTCGATAGCTCTTTAGTTTGTTTTATACTATGTTTTGCTTAAGATGAAATTTTTTTATATTTGTAAGATTTCTTTCCCGATTAAATCTGCAACAAGTAATCCTTTTAAGGTAAGTTTAATATTGTTTTCTGTTAAAATTGCTAATTTTTCATTTTGAAGTGCTTCAAAAAAGTTCAAGTATTTGCTTTTATTAAATGATGGAAATCGTGATTTTATCGTATCGAAATTTATTCCTTTCATCATTCGTAGACCGAATATTAAAGAGTCTTGTATTAAAATTTCTTCGTTTAAATCATAATAATCATATCTATGATGTTTATGATTTTTTATACCTTCATACCATAATTTTATAGATGGAATATTAGTAAATCTCTGGTTCATAAATTGTGAGCTGGCTGATGGACCATATCCGATCCAGTCGTACATTTCCCAAGTATGAATATTATGTATGCTTTCGTGCATAGGTTTGCAAAAGTTGGAAACTTCATAATGAATGTAACCATGGTTTTGCAAAAATTTATCTGTTTCTATGAAAAATCTTATTTCAGAATTTTCGTAATTTGGGCTTAATTTTAATTGGTTTGTTTTTTTATTTGGTTAAGTTTAGAATTGCCTTCATAAGTTAAATTGTATGTTGAAATATGTTCCGGAGAAAGTTCAGTTGCAATTTTTAAATCTTGTTTCCATCCATTGATGGTTTGTCCAGGGATAGCAAATATTAAGTCTATACCAACATTATCAAATCCGCACGCTCGAATTTTGTCATAAACATCAAAAATTAATGTTTTATTTTGCCTGCGTCCCAGAAATTGTGTAATTTTTTCATTAAAACTTTGCACTCCCATAGTTATACGTGTTACACCTATTGTTTTTAATGCTTGCAATTTTTGAACTGTGATTGTACCCGGAGAACATTCTATAGACCACTCCAATAAGTCTTTATTATATTTAATATTTGAACCAATATTTAGAATATTTTCCACTGAAAGTATAGTGGGTGTACCTCCCCCCCAATATATCATCTGCATTAAGCATGAGTCCTTGTAGTTTTATATCTTCAATCAGTGTTTCGGTATAAGAATTTAATGATTGTTTATTTGGTCTTTCTTGATAAAAAGAACAGTACGTGCATCTATGAGCACAAAATGGAACATGTACACATATATTCCGAAAAATTTTTGATTTGATGAACCTTTTGCTTGCATGCCAATTTTTATTTTGTATCTATAAAAATATCTTTATGAATTTCAAAGACCAATTACAGATATTTCTTTTATGTTTTTCACTTTTATTAACTGGATGTTATTCTTCTATTAATAATCAAACTCCTAGAAGAATTCCTCAAAATCCATCAAATTCGTATAAAATTGCAATGAATGTAAAAAAAACAAACGTTAACATTTTGTCCGAGAGTTATGAATCACGTGTTGTGATAGATGGTATTCCATATAATATGACGAAATCGAATAACTTTGATTTTTATTTTGATTACAAAATTGAAGATGAAAACAAACATAATGCAAGTTATTACTATGAAGTGAGTTATCAAATAGGAAAGAAAAAGAAACAAGTAAAATCGAAAACATTTAAGTTAAATATTATTAATCGCTATGCTATAGGGTTTGAATGTAATCGTGGACGTCCATATAGCAAAATATCACTATTAGGGCGTGGCTTTGTAGACGGAGATACTGTAAAAATAGGGGACTATTTGTGTGATACAACATTCATTTCTCCAAATGTATTGAGATTTGTTATTCCATTAATTGAAGGTGGTCGAGCGTATAAGGTTATTTTAGACAGCGAAAACGGGGACATCGGGTTAGGTGAATTTTATGTTGATACACTAGATATCAGGGTTGTTCCAGGAAAATTAAATATTATTTCTGGAGAACGTCAAATATTATCAATAAGTATCGATATTGATGCCCCAGAAGTTGGTTTACCTCTAGACATTACTACGGATATTCCAGATAGTATCATTATGCATGATGTATCAATTCGACCTAGTATGCGTTCTGCTAAAGTTGTTGTAGAAGGGGGTGTTCCTGGTAAAGGGTCCCTATTTATCAGTGCTCCAGGGTTTAGTAATTGTATTGTTCCTGTGACTGTTGAATCCGAAATTTCATCGCAAGGAGATGATTTTGAATATTCTAGTTTGACTGGCGTGGAAGATGAAGTAAACTTGCTAGAGTGATAATTTCGCAAAATGAATTAGATAGCTTCTTAAATGCTCACAATGCATATCCTCATAGTATTTTGGGCATGCATAATGTTATTAAAAATAACACTAATGTTGGCGCTGTTGTTAGAGCTTATTTATGTGATGCTAAGGAATGTAATGTTATAGACTTAGATTCCGGGAATAAATTTTCATTATGCAAAATTGATAAAAGTGGTTTTTTTGAAAGATTTTTTCCTGGGAAAAATGCTTTTCATTATAAGTTGCAAAAAATAACATACGATGAGCAAAGTATAGAGCTTTGGGATCCATATTCTTTTGATCCTTTTATTACCGATTATGATCGTAGTTTATTTGCTATCGGTAAAAATTATGAAATTTACAAAAAACTTGGAGCAAATCCACAGGTGCGCAATAAGATTAATGGATATTTATTTGGAGTTTGGGCACCTAATGCTAGAGCAGTTTCCATTGTGGGGGATTTTAATCAATGGGATGGGCGTTATCATCAAATGCGTTTGTTAGGAAATTCAGGAATTTGGGAAATATTCATACCTGAAATACAAGAACTTACGAACTATAAATTTCAAATTTTAAATGCACGAGGAAATATTACTTTAAAATCTGACCCATATGCAGTGTATTTTGAAGGAGCACCAAATAATTCTTCTAAGATATTTGATATAAGTCACTATTGTTGGCATGATCAAGAATGGATTTTAAAGCGTAATAATTTTGTTCCACAAAAAGAAACTATTTCAATTTATGAATTACATTTGGATTCATGGAGAAGAGTTCCAGAGGAAAATGATCGTCCGTTAACATATCGCGAATTGGCAGATGAATTAGTTCAATATTTATTGAAATTGGGATTTTCACATCTTGAACTTTTGCCACCAACTGAGCACCCATTTTTAGGATCCTGGGGATATCAAGTTACTGGTTTTTTTGCACCAACTCATAGATATGGCACTCCATCAGATTTTATGTACTTTGTTGATAAATTACATCAAAATAATATCGGTGTTATTATTGATTGGGTACCTGCACATTTTCCAAAAGATGCCTTTGCCTTAGAAGATTTTGATGGCACTAAATTATATGAACACGAAGATCCAAAAATTGGATATCATGCAGAATGGGGAACATTAATTTTTAATTATGGTCGCAATGAAGTACGTAATTTTTTAATTTCTAGCGCATATAGTTGGGCAGAAAGATTTCATATTGATGGGATACGAGTTGGATGCAGTTAGTTCGATGTTGTATCGTGATTATTCACGTAAAGAAGGTCAATGGATACCTAATAAATATGGAGGGAAAGAAAATATTGAAGCGATAGAATTTTTAAGAGAATTGAATGAAGTATTACATAATTCTTTTAAGGGATTTATTACCATTGCTGAAGAATCAACGTCTTTTGGTGGGGTAACTCGTGCGGTTAGAGATAATGGTTTAGGATTTGATTTTAAATGGAATATGGGGTGGATGCATGATGTATTATTTTATATCTCCAAGGACCCTATTTATCGTAAGTTTCATCACAATCAATTAACATTTGGAATGTTATATCAATACTCGGAAAATTTTATATGTGCGTTATCTCATGATGAAGTAGTCCATGGTAAATCTTCCTTGGCTTATAAAATTCCTGGAATATCTGTGCATGATAAGTTAAGGGAATTGTGTTCACTGTATGCTTATATGTGGTTTTGGCCAGGAAAGAAGACATTATTTATGGGATCTGAATTTGGTCAAACGAATGAATGTAATTGTGCTTCAAGTTTAGATTGGCATTTGTTAAAATATGAAGATCATGTTGGGGTGCAAAATTTAATATGTGACTTAAATAATTTTTATAGAGAATTCAAATTTTTAGGGGAAAATGATCCTTATCCGTGTGGATTTGAGTGGATTTGCTGTAACGACTGTGATAATTCTGTTATAAGCTTTGTACGGTTAGGTAACAAAGAAAAAGAAAAATGTATCGTTGTTTGCAATTTTACTCCAATCGATAGAATAAATTATCGCATTGGATCACCATTACCCGGAAAATGGAAAGAAGTTTTGAATACAGATTCGAATTTTTATGGTGGAAGTAATCGTGGAAACTGTGGTTCTGTCATTGCAGAAAATATTCCTCTTCACAATAGACCGTGGTCACTCAATTTATATTTGCCTTCAACAAGCGTACTGGTCCTTATGCCAGAATAATAAGAAAACGCGCTAATTTAGGTAAATTGCGCGTGTACTTTTAAGGTTGTAATTGTGTATTAAGCAATAGTTATTGTATCGTCTAAATACACATCTTGAATAGCATTTAATAGTTCAATACCTTCTTTCATTGGGCGTTGAAATGCTTTTCTTCCGCAAATCAAACCGGAACCTCCTGCACGCTTGTTGATCACTGCAGTTTCTATTGCCTCATGAAAGTCATTTTCTCCTGATGCTCCACCAGAATTAATTAATCCTGCGCGTCCCATATAGCAATTGGCGAGTTGATATCTAGTAAGATCAATTGGATTTTCAGATGTTAGTTCTGTATACACTTTTTCATGTGTTTTGCCAAATTTTAATGATTTAAAACCACCATTGTTTGTAGGTAATTTTTGCTTAATGATATCCGCTTCAATAGTAACTCCTATATGATTTGCTTGGCCAGTTAAATCTGCACTAGTATGATAATCTTTATCAGTTTTAAAGCTTGGATTTCTTAAGTAACACCACAATATAGTCGCCATACCTAACTCATGAGCATATTGAAATGCTTCTGTTGTTTCTTGAATTTGTCGAGATGATTCTTCTGAACCAAAGTAAATCGTTGCTCCAACAGCAGCTGCTCCCATATCGTAGGCTTGTTCAACACTCGCAAAATAAATTTGATCAAATTTATTTGGATAAGTTAGAAGTTCATTATGATTTAATTTTACTACAAAGGGAATTTTATGAGCATATTTCCGCGAGACTATTCCAAGAACGCCAAGGGTTGATGCAACAGCATTACAGCCACCTTCAATTGCTAGTCTTACAATATTTTCTGGATCAAAATATTCTGGATTTGGTGCGAAACTTGCACCTGCAGAATGTTCTATCCCTTGATCTACAGGTAGAATTGAAAGATATCCAGTATTTGCTAAACGTCCAGTTGATCTTATTCTGTGTAAATTGTTTAATACATTATTAGAACGGTTAGAATTAACAAATATCCTATCTAAGAAATCTGGTCCTGGTAAATGTAAATCTTCCTTTTTTATTGTTTTACAAGTGTGAGTAAGTAATGCTGAACATTTACTGTTTTTAAATTCTTCAACAAATTTATTCATAATTGTCAAGCAGTTTAAAAAAAAGATGTATTAAATCAATAATTCAATTTGATAATCCGGAAAATTTCCACGCTTCTTATTGATTGTGCGTTTTAAATTATTCCCTTCATTTTCTAATTCAGTAAGAATTTCCTTGGATCGTGTAATAATTGATTTCGGTAATCCTGCTAACTTAGCAACATGAATTCCGTATGATCTGTCAGCTGAACCAGGAACAACTTCTCTTAAAAAAATGATTTCATCTTTCCATTCTTTAACTAACATCTGGTAATTTTTTATTTTGTTAGATCGTTCAGATAATTTTGTAAGTTCGTGGTAATGTGTAGCGAATAAAGTACGAGTGTTATACTGCTCGATGTATTCTATGACCGACCAAGCGATGCTTAACCCGTCGTATGTACTTGTGCCGCGCCCAATTTCATCTAATATGACTAAGCTTCGATCAGACATGTTATTCAAGATGTTGGCAGTTTCCGACATCTCTACCATAAATGTTGAATTTCCATTGGACAAATCATCTCCTGTGCCAACTCTTGCAAAAATGCGATCGACGAGTCCAACTCGACAAGAACT
>CBCPNC010000072.1:0-2766 GCA_965120425.1 uncultured Opitutia bacterium | reverse complement strand
GTCAGACTAGATCACAGTTCATCTGATGTTTTTTAAATGTTTCAAAAACTAACAGCAGGTGAGAAACTCAAATTTAAGGAATTAGTTCAAAAACTATTAGACAAAATAAAAGTCAGTAAGAAATCTCTCCCTTGAAAATGACAATCTCCCTAAAATTCAACAATCATAGAAGTAAAGCCTCAAATGAGGCACTAGCACGCATAAAGGGCTGCAGCAACTTTTTTATGGGCTTTAAAAGTGTATATTTTTCTAGATATTTATTTTTTGACTAAAAATTGCCTACACTAACTACAATTACTGCACTAAAATACTTTAATCCCCCCCCAGCAACTTACACCATTTACATAAGAATTTTAAATTAATTTTTTCGAATGTATTCCAACAATGTATCAGTCCCATTTATATTTTACTGATTTACAACCTATACCACAAACTCAATGCATCTTACGAAAAATATTAAGCATAATAAATAATACCAATGGTAATAAATTGAGTACATTTTTTATCGTTACATTTTTGGGACATCCTTAGGGCAACGCTAGTTCTTGAAAGTCTTGTAATGTTAGCAGTAATTTGCTCGCTACGCCGCTTGAATAAACAGGTCCAACCTTGGCTGCCCGATTAGGACTCGAACCTAAACAAACGGAACCAGAATCCGTGGTGCTACCATTACACTATCGGGCATAACATTACAGTAAGAATTGAAGTTTAATAAAAATTAAAATCTTTCAAGATAAATATTGGTCTTTAAACTTTAGGGTGTTGATCTTATAATTAGCCCCCCTAATGAGGGGGTAAACAAATTTGAAATTTTCGACAAAAAAAGATTTGATTTAAGAACGAATCATATTATACATAGCCAAGTATGGAAACAGCTATCCCCACTTCCAAAATTTCGGATGGGACTTCCAAAATTTCGGATGAGAAAGCAAATCAGTTATATCAATTTGCTAAGGAGGAAAAGCGACATTATTTTTCTTGTCGTTATGACAATCCATGGAAAATAATACATCGTCAGTCAAATGATGCGTCCTTGAGGATATTTTTAGCTAAATTAGATTTAAAATTAGCATTCCGTAGTCTTAATTGCGATATAAGAAGATGCGAATTGTTACCATTAGGTTTTGGAAAAGGCGAAAGTCATTTAGAATGCGATTCTCGTTGTCTTATAGAAAGGGACGCTATCGAGATTAAAAATCCCAACAAACAGGATTGTTCAAACTTAGACAAAATTGCTAACAATATTCCGCTGAATGGTTGTATTTCCATCTCTGAAATGCAACAACAAAAAATCAAAATAAAAGTAAATAATTATGAAGAAGATTCTTTACCACTTCGTATGTATCGCTATGGTAGTGGAAGTATATTTTTTAATTCACAAGACCAGGGGGAAATTTTAATTCCTCGGTCAGTTGTTTCTGTAGGATATCAAGGATATACCCAATTTGGGACTTATGAAGTTCATGGAATAACATCACCTATATTGAGCACCAGTGATAATGCTTCATAAGGGCAAGTTATTGTATTATTTGGTTTAGGGAAACGTGAAGAAAATATAAAAAATAACTGTGAAGATGATATAAAAGAGGAAGTAAAGAAGCGAATAAATAAAATACTCTCACTTGGATTTGATGAAGTAATCGCACAAACATTAACAGTATTTTCTATGAGTCACCTTTTAACTCCCAATATCGTTAAAACGTTTAATAAAAATGTGCAAAAAATATGTAAACTTTTAGAAATAACTATGGAAAATATAAAAAATAATATATCTCCTGAAGAGATAAATGCTATTGTAGAAGGATTCAAAAGTGTTGAACAAGCCAATGCGCGTGTTCAACAAGTTGAACAAGAAAAAAAGAAAGTTGAACAAGAAAATATTGAACTAAAGAAAAAAATAGAACTTTTAGAGAAACAACTTGCAGATAGAGAAGCTACAAACTCTCAATCATAGCTAAAGACTTAAAGCTCTAATATAAGGGAAAATTACAATGTTTAGGATCTTCGATCCTAAACATTGTGTGTGGATGTTTCACCTTAAATATTTGGATGTTGATCTTTATAATCATGTGCTTGCTCAAACTCATAAGCAAGTGATAGAATTTCATGTTCTTTGAATGGCTTACCTAGTATTTGCATACCAATTGGTAATCCTTCTGAAAATCCGCAGGGTATTGATATCCCGCATATCCCCGCTAAATTTGCAGGAGATGTATAAATATCACATAAATACATCTTCAAAGGATCAAGAATTTTTTTTCCACGTTCGAATGCTACCGTCGGTGCAGCAGGGGTAATTATGGAATCTACAGATTCAAAAACACGCATAAAATCATTACGTATTAATGTCCTTACTTTTTGTGCACGGCGATAGTAGGAATCAAAATTTTCACTACTAAGAACATAAGTTCCTAAAATTATTCGACGTTTTACTTCTTCCCCAAAACCTTCATCGCGTGTTTTAAAATATAAGTCTATTGCATTTGTAACTTCTTTTGACCGAAGTCCATAACGCACACCATCAAATCGAGCAAGATTTGATGATGCTTCAGCAGTAGCAATAATATAATATACCGGGATAGCATACTTGCTCATAGGCAGTGAAATAGGAATGATTTCATGCCCATTTTCACGATAAAAATTAATAGCTGACTCAACAGATCTCCGAACATTGTCATCAAGACCATCTTGAAAATATTCCTCCGGTACCCCAATACGTTTTAAATTACTGTACTTTGATAATTCTTCTACATAATTTGGAAGTGC
>CBCPNC010000071.1:0-5944 GCA_965120425.1 uncultured Opitutia bacterium | reverse complement strand
GGGTAGCCATAATATCATTCCTTGTCCGATTTCATCATCGATCATGAATAACTTTAATTCTTTCCCTAATTTGCGATGGTCGCGTTTTTTAGCTTCTTCCAATTGATTTAGATAGATATCTAAGTCCTTTTTTGAAAAAAATGCTGTGCCATATATACGCTGAAGTTGCTTATTATTTTCGTTTCCACGGTAATATGCTCCAGCAATGCTCAATAACTTGAAAGCTTTTATTTCTTTTGAATATTTTACATGTGGCCCACGACAAAGATCAGTGAAGTCACCATTTGTGTATAATGTAACTGTTTCACTGTCTGGAATATCATTTAAGCGTTCTAATTTATAAGTTTGATTTTTAGACTGTAAAAGATTTTTAGCGTCTGCTTTTGAAACTTCTGTACAGATAAATTGCTGGTTTTCAGAGATGATTTTACCCATCTCTTTTTCAATCGCTATAAGATCATCCTGTGTGAACTTATGATCAAGGTCGAAGTCATAGTAAAATCCGTTATCAGTTGCTGGTCCGATATCTAGTTTGGTATCTGGAAATAATCTTAGTGTTGCGGCAGCTAATATATGTGCAGCAGAATGTCTCAAAGTGTACAAATCGTCGTTACTCATATTTTTACCTAATTTGAGGTATATTTTTTATAAAAAGATATACAATTACTAATTATAATATTTTTTTATGTTGTTATGGGCATTTAGTGATAAAGTGTCTTTTATAAAACTTTTTTTAAAAATATATAAACTTTATGACCATCAGTTTTTTGTTTCCAAATTTACTGATCATGTCGTTTGTCCATTTTAGGAATGGGGACTGAGAATTTATAGCATCGGAACATATTATAACCGCAGTATCTGATGATGTATATTTATTAACTTTTAGATCAGTAATTGTCCCATCAGAATTTAAAGTAAATTGTATTACAATTTCACCACAAGATAGGGAATTGTAGCATCTTTGAGATAATAGTTGCCAATTATATGAAATAGCTTCAAGTAACTGTTGTTCATATTCACCGAATTCTGATCCTTGTACAGTCATACTTACTTTACCAATTACAGCTACTGAAGTATTAGATTTTCTTAAAGGAGATAATGTAGAATTTAAATTTGCGTCAATTTGTACATATTGTTTTTTTTTATAACTAGAAATTTGATGATCGATGTACTGCTTTAGTATAGTTTTCTGGTTATTATGATTTAATCCAATACTGTTACTATGTTTATTGTTTGAATCTGATGAAATAATTGTTTCTTCATCTTGTTCTTTAAGAGATTTCTTGAAAAAATCTTCGAAAGACTCTTGCGAAGGAGAGATTGTTTGTGATATTTTATTTGTGTTAAAGCTATAATGTTCGTTGGGATTTATTTCTGTAATTTTTTGAGATAATACTTCTCCTTTAAGTATAGGATCTTTACCGTTAGGTAACATATTTTGTTCTTGTGCAGCTAATTGGGAGTGTGTGCCGTAATAAAATGTTTCAGGTACGATATCTGTGTTTAAAATTTTATTCGTTTCTATATATACTTGTTCATGAAATGACTGTGTGGACCTAACTATCTTTGTAGGATAAATTGCAAATTTGCTGATAGGGTATGCAGTAAATAAAAAAACGATATAAATAATGAAAGATATTAAAGCTATAGAAAATAGACCTGGCCGGTCTTCTTGTATTACAAACAGTGGGTATTTTGATTGTTTGTGTTCATTAGTAGTAACATTATCCATGTGGATGGCAGTGTTGATAAATGTTTTGAATATGTTTAGAATCGACGTGAGTATATATCTGTGTTGTTTCTAAATTGGCATGCCCTAGAAGTTCTTGTACTAATCGTAAATCTGCACCGGCATTTAATAGATGAGTAGCGTAAGCATGTCGTATCGTATGAGGTGATAAGTCAATTGGTACTCCACATAATTTTAAATAATATTTCATCCTGTATTGAATATTTCGTATTGATAGTAGTTTTTCGCTTTTTTCAGTAAGTAAAAACTTACTAGAAGTTGGTAAATATTTTTCAATGTATGTTTTTATTGCTTTTTCAGTTGATATAGAAAATGGACAGATTCGTTCTTTACTTCCTTTCCCTAGTACTTTAATGACTCGATTAGTAAAGTCGATGTCAGAAAGTTTGATTTTTTGTAACTCACTGATACGCATGCCAGTTCCATAAAAAAGTTCTAATATCATGGAGTCTCGAAAAGCGATTTTCGAAGAGATAAGTTCGAGTTTTAAAGCCTGAAAGGGGGCTTGTAATAATTGCTTAATCTGATTTTTAGTTAAAATTTTAGGTAATAGTTTCTGTAGTTTAGGTAATAATAATTCTGTTGCTGGATTTTGCGGAATGATATTTTCACGTACTGCAAAGTTAAAAAATGTGCGCAGCGCTGATATGTAATTGTGAATTGTTGTACGAGAACGCATCTTCTGCATTTCAATGATAAAATCTTGTATATCGCGACTAGAGGTATTTAATATATTATTACTATTTTTCCACTTTTTAAATACTTTTATAGCATTTTTGTAAGTAGATATGGTATGTTGAGAAAGCATACGTTCATCGTTAAGTTGATGAATAAATTTTATTTCACAATCCATTAACGTTTATTATACGTTTTATATATATATTTCAATGACAGACAATAAAGTTGTAAATTATATAATGTGGTTTTTACATGTGTTACGTGTAAAGTCATTCCGTCGACGGGCAGATACTTTTTTAAAGAAATTTCCTATTTTTTTTATAAGTATAAAGGAATTTCTTACACGTTGCCTAGTTCTAGAACAAAATTTTGCAGGAATTGTATTGGGGTATCCTAGATCGAATATAACAGTAAAGATAATTGCTATAAATAATGTTGAAGATGTTTCTGATGAAAAATCACTGCCTATGGGATATTTTGGTGAAATTGTTTATAAAATTGATGAAATTTGGTATAAAACTAACGTGTGTGGATTTACTGACCAATGTTCTCGTATATGGTGTTGTGGAGACATCAATAATATTGTACATTTTAATGGGGAAGATTTTTTCCCATATTGTATAGAACCAGTATTTGAAACATTGATATTTGTAAAACAAGCTACTTTGTGTGCAAATAAAACCGGTTATCCAGTATTAAAAGTTAAACTTAAAAAATTCTTTCATTTTGGGTGTTTAAGAAAATTTTTTATTAAAAATTTATACTCTTTTGCTCGGAAGTTTGAAAAAACTAAAAATATTTTAATCGAGATTATTTAATTGCTATGGCGCTCTTGTACAGGAATTATGTTGTCACATTGATTAAAATACAGTCGGCATTGTTACTATATCAGAGATAATTATTTTTCGATTTTTAACAAAAAATTAAGTCTTTTAAAAAATAGAAATAATAATTTAGCTATTAACAGCTATACTTTAGCTTGACCCCAAACATCTGACCAATCTCCAGATAGTGCTCCTTTAGCATAATCTACGACGCGGTTTTCAAAAAAATTAGTATGAGTAACTCCTAGCATTGCGTCGACCCACGGTAAAGGATTTTTCTTCTCCTTAAAAATCGCTCTCATTCCCATAGCTAATAATCGTCTATCTGCTATAAAGCGGATATAACGTTGCACTTCTGCCTTAGTAAGTCTTTGCATTTCACTTAGTCCAAATGCTAAGTCTATAAAACGATCTTCAAGTTGAACCATTTTTTCAGCAATAGTGTATATTGTCTTCTTTAGCTCGTCATTCCAAATAGATGGGTTTTCGGTAATATATTCTCGGAATAGCTTAATCATTGACTCTGTATGTAATGTTTCATCATTAATCGACCATGCGACTATTTGTCCCATACCGCGCATGGTTCCATTTCTAGTAAAATTTAAAAGCATTACAAAGCTTGAAAATAATTGCATACCTTCTGTAAAAGCAGAGAAAGCAGCCATCTTAGCAGCAATGTTCTCTGTATTATTTAGTCTAATGCCATGAAAATAGTCATGCTTGTCAGCCATTGCTTCATATTGTAAAAATTCATTATATATTGCTTCTGGCATACCCAGTGTTTCAATCAAGTGTGAATACGCCGCTATATGTACTGCTTCTCGTGCTGCGAAACTAGATAACATCATTCTAATTTCTGGTTGTTGGAATGTTGGTAAGTATGTATAAACATATGCAGCGCTTACATCTATGTCGCCTTGAGTAAAGAATCGAAATACTTTTGTTAAAAAATCTCGTTCTGATTCATTTAATCGGGTTTTCCAATCCTTAATATCCTCTAACATCGGTACTTCTGTCCAAAGCCAATGCATTTGTTCACTTTGCATAAATGCTTCATATGCCCAAGGGTAAGAAAATGGTTTATAATAATCTCTAGATTGAGTTAATGATTTTTTAGCTTTTTTCATGATTATCCTTCGCATGCTAAACATGTATTGTTTTCAACTATTTCCTTCATATTAATATCTTCTTCAATTTTATGTCGTTCAATATTTAGCCCAACACGATCAGCTTTCCTTAATTTATCACTGCGACAATAATAAAGTGACTTTAATCCTTTTTTCCAGGCTAAGAAGTGGCATGCATGTAAATATCCAATGGAAACATCCGCAGGAAAAAATAAATTAATTGATTGCCCTTGATCTATATATTGTTGTCGATCGGCAGCTAAGTCTATGATCCACCTCTGATCTATTTCTTGTGCTGTTTTAAAGATATTGCGAATTTCTTGAGGGATAGATTTAATGTGTTGTATGCTCCCGTCGTGAGCAATAATATCTGCCCAAATTTCGTCACTGTCTAGCCCTAAGTTTTTTAATTCTTTTACTAAGTAACGATTTTTTACTACATATGCTCCTGAAATTGTATCTTGTCTGTATACGTTAGCGCGTCTTGGTTCAATTGATGGTGAAGTATTCCCAACAATTAAGCTAGATGTAGCATTTGGAGCAATTGCCATCCAGTGAGAAAACCTGCGTTCGATGTTATTCTTTTTAGCATCTGGACAAGATCCTCGAAGTTTACAGAGATATTTGTCTGCATGTGCACAACGCTTTTGAATGTGGGAAAATATCTTTTTATTAAATAACTTTGCAATCGCACTGTCGAACGGAATGTGCTTGCGTTGAAAGTATGAGTGTAGACCTAATGCTCCGAGACCAATTGATCGTTCATGTTCAGCTGAACGTTTAGCTCTTAAAATACTTGCTGGTGCATGATCGATAAAATATTGCAAAACGTTATCCAAAAATTCCATAACATCTTGAATAAATAGATCATTTTGTTCCCATTCATCAAAATATTCAATGTTAACGGAACTTAAACAGCATACTGCAGTACGTTCCGGGTTAGTAGGTAAAAAAATTTCAGTACAAAGATTGGAGCCATTAATCTTTAATTTTTGCTGCTTTAACCATTCTGGTAGTGCACGGTTAGCAGTGTCAATAAAAATGAGATATGGTTCTCCTGTTTGCATACGAATTTCTAAAATTCGCTGCCAAATATCTCTAGCGCTAACTGTCTCAACAATTTTTCCACTATGTGGATCAATTAATGGCCAAGAATCATCACTATTAGGATCTAGCATGCTTTCTTGTATTTTTTGCATGAATTTATCAGTAATATTAATGCCATGATGAAGATTTAATGTGCGCATATTTTGATCACCAGTTGGTTTACGCATTTCTATGAATTGAACGATGTCTGGGTGATCAATTGACAAGAATGCTGCATATGATCCTCGACGAGTTGTGCCTTGTCGGTAAGCTAAGCATGCTGCATCATATACTTTTAAATGAGGCATAACGCCGACACTTTTTTCATCTGCACTGCGAATATCAATGTGAATTCCAACTCCTCCTCCCATCATAGATAACCAGTTAACTTCAGATAAAGTATTTACTAGTCCTTCAGCACTATCTTCCATATAAGATAGGAAACAACTAATAGGGAGCCCTTTTTTTACGCGACCAAA
>CBCPNC010000070.1:0-3560 GCA_965120425.1 uncultured Opitutia bacterium | reverse complement strand
ATTAACGCAAAAGATATTACATATATAAAAAACTTTTGGGGTAAATCAGCAACATATAACATCGCAAATAACATTGGAGGGAATGTAAGTGCTGACCCCAAATCTGGCTGCAGAAATACCAATAAAATTGGAATGCAAAACACAAGAAGAAACTTAAAAATTTCTTGCAAAAAATTTTTTATATTCGAAATCTCTGACCTAGCGATCATCGCCGCAGTCATTATCAAAAAACCTAATTTAGCTGGCTCAGACGGCTGGATTAAAAAACCTCCAATATTTAACCATCTCAGTGCACCAAAACGCCGCTCTCCTAATGGTGTCCATAGTAGTAACAATAATACAATGCTTCCTAAATAAATCCAATGTGCATTTTGCAAAAAAACATTATAATCAAGTTTTGACACTAGAATGTAAATGATTCCACCTACTATAGCCCACACTACTTGACTTTGCCATTGCCCACTAGAAGAATAACTATGAGCGGAATAAATAGCAGTTATACCAATAATTAACAAAATTAACACAGCGATTGGAGATAATAAACTATATTTACAGGCAGATTGATCATCAAAAATTTTTTTTAATTTATAAAAAAATCTACTATAAGTAACTTTCAATTATAAACCTTTACGTAAATTTAATACAATTTCATTAAAATAATCCTGTAAAATAAGAGCGGCAGCATTAGAATCAATTATCCCTTTTAATCTTGATTTTTGCTTTTTCTTCCGAGATTCAAAATTTTTAGAATAATATTTTTGTCTACTTATTTTTACCTGCATACTCGTCAAACGTTCATCACATTTAACCACTTTTACTGATGATGGAACATACTGATAAAAATCACTAATAAACAAATCAACATACTGCGCCATTTTACTAATAGTACCATCCATGTTGAAAGGATACCCAAAAACCACAACCTCAATACGTCTTTCTTTTATAACGTTAGCTAATTTTTGTAAAGCATCTAAATGATTACCAACTAGTAAAGCACGAATTGGCAAAGCGAACATTAATTCACTACTGCCAATACTTAACCCAATTCTCTTGTGCCCTATATCTACCCCAAGATAGTTGGTCATATAAGACTAAATTTACAGAGAATTTATCGACGATAATATATCCGCTTTTGTCGATACTCCAACTGAACGTTTCACTTCAACTCCTCCCTTCATAAAAATAAGTGTAGGGATTGATTGTACTTGAAAACGAGCAGCTAGATCTGGACATTCATCAATATTTACTTTAGCAATCGCAACACCTTGAGGGACTTCTTCTGCAAGTTGTTCAATAATTGGGCCTAACGCTCGACATGGACCACACCAAGGTGCCCAAAAATCTACCACAATTACTTCATAATTTTTAACTTCGCTATCAAAATTACTCTCGTTTAAATGCAACATATTAGTCCTAATTGAAGTATTATTTGCAAAACTCCTTACTAAGTTTTACATATGCCTCATCTAACTTATTAATCAAAACCTCTTTTTCTTCTAATGTAGGAGAGGAATCTTTATCATTGGTTGCGATAATATTTTTTACAGCGATAATAAAATTATCCACTCCTTCAACGTTACATTCCTCAGACTTACTTTGAAGAGCAATTAGTTGATCTAGCTGTAGTTGAATAGCATCACTATTATTTGAGTCAAAAAACTTTAATGTTTTTTCATAAATACCTTGAATCACAGGATACATGGCTTCACACTTTACAGATACACCAACTGATTCATTAATTTTAACGGAAGGTAATTGATCTTCTTTTATAGAATCCAAAAGCTCTACTTCTTCTGTTTTTTCAATCTGGCCTTCTGTCTTGATGGTGTCATTTTTACTTGGGGAATTACCTACACAGAAACCATGACATCCTATCATCAAAAATAACCCGGCTAGTGCTAGTAATTTAATATTTTTCATAAACATTTAAAATTAATGTATGACATTATTTATTTAAATTTTACTCAAATACAATAAATAAAAATTATTTTTATGAATCTTCTTCTTGTTGAGGTTGCTCACCAACGTACTCTTGTCTTGATCTTCCATCATTATGTTCATCACCTGCTGAATTTTGGTATACATTTACCTCAATGTCACTAAAATTGGTTAATTTATCATTTAAGTACATCCTTAAATCTGTTTGCTTCATTGACAACAATACAGCAGATTTATCCGAACTTGTATAAAAATCAACTGCCAGAGAATTTGTTTTTTCATTTTTTACAATTCTGATTTCAGTTTGAGGAAGTACATTGTCTTTTAAAGAAACCCTTACTTCTTTCTCTGCATTCAATGCTTCTCGTGAAGCAATAATTCTTTCTGCAACCTCACTGCCGAGTGTTTTGATGGTATTAGTTTCAACTTCAACCGTTTTATTGACTGATGTGCTATAAAAATCGCTTATATTACGCAAATTACCAAGTATAGTATCACCTGGATTTGAAACAACATCGTTAGTTAAATTACTATTTTCGTTTTCATTGTAACTAACCTCATCCTTAGGTAATACTTTATCTCCAGGGCATATTTTATCTCCAGGTAATTGATTTTTGTCTTCTACTTTTTTATCTATTACTGATCTATCGTGAAAAATATTTTTATTTTCAAAGTCGTACCCGATTTCATTTTTCCCGCACTCACTACTAACCTTTTCATTGACAGAAACAAAACTATCACGTACATTACCGTTATTAACAGATTTTTCGTTCATATTTTCAACATCACCATCATTCATGCCACCTAAATTTTCTTTACCTTCAGGTGTATCTTTAAAGGAAGCTGCATCAAATTTACGTACATCTTCTGGTTTCACTTCTTTAATACCATCCATCATTGCCCCTTCTTCACCACCTACACTAAAAGAGCTTGATATTTGTCCATCACCCTTAATTTTGTCCATGATTATACTCTGATTTGTTTTGCTATATGTTATTCATTATTCGATTTTTTACCAGTAAATTCTTCAAGTTCTTTATCTGACAACATTTCCTCTTCCTTAAGTGCTTCTTTTGTCCAACTTTCTTTGTGCGCATTAAGTTTTTCAATATTTTTATTAGCCTCCATCAACAATTGCCGTTTTTCTTCAGCATTTTTTTTTGCCTTTTCCAGATTTTCTTTTTCATTTTCTACTGCCTGCTCATGGTCCAATAGTCGATTCTTCAGCGTCTTAAGAGTCGCATTTAAAGTATCAACAGCCTCTTTTTTTACTTTTTTATTCATGACCTCTTTGTACAAACGATCAGTTTCAGTAGCAATGAACACCTTAAAATCTTCTAATGCTTGTTCTGTTCGCTTAACATTTTCTTCTGCTTCAACAACTAAACGTTGAGCCTGGGTATAATTTTTTTCCGCAATATCCTTACGGAAGGTACGAACCTTTAAAATTTCTTCTAATACATACTTTACCATTACATACCAACTGCCTGAGCCATCTTATCTATTGTCGTCTTAAAATCATCATGCTCATGCAATCCTTGCTTTAAAAAATTATTAACAGCATCGATACGGTCAATCGCCTCGTCTGTCAATTTATCAGCTCCACGTTTATATTCACCAAT
>CBCPNC010000069.1:0-2819 GCA_965120425.1 uncultured Opitutia bacterium | reverse complement strand
AGAATAAAGCAAGGACTAGATATAAAAGGTGGTATTTCTTGTATATTGAAGATCGATCAATCTGGGGTTGATGATCCTAATTTTTTGGATAAAGCAGTTGATATTATACGTCAACGTATTGATTCTCTAGGGGTTGCTGAACCAATTGTACGTAAATCAGGCAGTAATAATATTGAAGTTCAGTTACCAGGAGTTTCTACGCAAGAAAATCCTGATATATTAAACTGCATAAAAAAACCAGCTAAGTTGGAATTTCGATTAATTCATGCAAATTTACGTCCAAAATCATTATTTGATGTTGCTCCAATTGGTTACGAATTACTTGTTATGGAGCATGAGGATAAAGATAATGGTAAGATTGAAGAAATTCCGTATTTTGTTAAAAAGATTCCGGAGATGACTGGGAAGTCCATACAATCTTCACATGTCGGTCTTGATAATTTCGGGAATTTTGAAGTTAGTTTAATAATGACTAGTGAAGGGGCCGAGCTTTTTAAAAAAATTACAAGTGATAATGTTAATCGTCAACTCGGCATTGTTTTAGATGGAAAATTATATTCAGCACCTGTAATTCGCTCTGCTATTCCTAATGGACAGGCAGCAATTTCAGGAAATTTTTCCAAAAGGGAAGCATTTGAGTTGGTTAATGTTCTAAATAATCCTTTAGAATGTGAGTTGAGTATCGTTGAGTTGAATGAAGTTGGTCCTTCCCTGGCAAGTGATGTGAAAAATAGTTCTTTATATGCAGCATTAATTAGTGCTTTATCTGTTGCAGTTTTTATGCTGATATACTATCGTTTGTCGGGAATTGTATCTGTTTTATCTATTATAGCAAATATTTTAATTATATTGGGATTAATGTCTTACATCGGTGCGACATTGACATTACCAGGGATTACAGCATTAGCATTAACTGTTGGGATGGCTGTTGATTCTAATATTTTGGTATTTGAGCGTATTCGTGAAGAATTAAAACTTGGGAAAAATATTCGAGCAGCTCTTGCGGCTGGTTATGATAAAGCTTTTTCTTCAATTTTTGATGCTAACATCACGACACTTATTGCTGCGGGTGTTTTAATTTGGTTTGGGACAGGTCCTATACGTGGTTTCGGAGTTATTTTAGCAATTGGAATTTTTGCAACGATGTTTTGCGCGTTAATATTTAGTCGCGTTATTTTAGAAGTAATAGTTAATAAATTTCACATAAAAACGCTTGTGCCAAGTTTTCACTTTAAGTGTCATAATTTTAACTTTTTAGGTTATGCTAAACAAGCGATTTGGTTTTCCGTATTAATACTTATTTTCAGTAGCATTACCTTAGTTGTGCGTAATAAATCTATTCTTGGTATTGATTTCATTGGTAGCAGTGAAATGTTAATGACATTTAAGCAGAAAATTCCGGTGGGAGATATATTGGAATTAGCTAAGAAAGAAAATTTAGGAGAAATTGTTGCGGTTTACCAGCGTGCGTTGAAAGAAAATACTGAAACTTTAAAATTGCAAGTAGAAGAAGGGAAAGGTCATATAGTTTATAATGCTTTAATTAAAGCTTATCCTGAAAGTAATTTTAATATACTCAAAGAATCTAATATTGGAGCATCTTTGGGAAAAGATATTAAGTGGAATGCGTTTGTGTCCGTTGTAATTTCTTTGCTTGCTATGATGCTTTATGTAGCATTTCGGTTCGAATTCGCTTATGGCTTGGGTGCTGTGATTGCGATATTCCATGACGTATTAGTTACTATTGGGATTTATGTAATGTGTGGTAAACAATTTAGTGCACCAATGATTGCTTCCATTCTTATGATAATTGGCTACTCCATAAACGATAAAATTGTTATCTTTGATAGAATACGGGAGAATTGTAAGAATAATCCAGAGGGTAATTTGGTAAAGACTGTTAACCTTGCTATTAATGGTACTCTTTCTAGGACATTGCTGACGAGTTTAACAACGTTATTAGCTTCTGTTATATTGTATATATTAGGTACGGGTGTTATTGTGGAGCTAGCTTTTGTGTTTACGCTGGGGATAATTGTTGGCACTTATTCTTCAATCTTTATAGCTAGTCCTGTGTTTGTAAGTTGGCAGTATAAAATGTTAAATAAAAAAATATCCGTTAAGTATGTCTAAATTATGGAATATTTTGAACTATGACCATAGTATTTTACATACTTTACAAAATGAGTTGAACTTAAATAAATATGTATGTGCAATTTTAGCACAGCGTGGTATTACTTCTGTGGTGGAAGCCGAAAGATTTTTGTTCCCCAAATTAGCTTACTTACGGAATCCTTTTGAATTATTTAATGCTGATGTTGCTGTTAAAAAAATATTTAGTGCCATAAACGATAAGAAAAAAATTACAATTATTGGAGATTATGACGTCGATGGGATTACAAGTATTACTCTTTTGACAAATGTGTTAAGAGTTTTTGACGTAAATACACGTTTTTATGTGCCACGTAGATTCTCAGAAGGGTATGGGTTATCTGCAGAGCTTGTTACACGGGTATTAAATGATAATATTCCTGATCTTGTCATTACACTAGATTGTGGAACTAATTCATTTGCTGAAGTTGAGACTTTGAAAGCAAATGGATGTGATGTGATTGTTGTGGATCATCATAAATCTAAAATAGAAGAATGTTCAGGTTGCTGTATTATAAATCCCCATATTTACAATGATGATAAATCTATTTCTCAGCGGATATTTTGTACAGTTGGATTAGTTTTTAAGTTGTGCCATGCTTTGCTTCAATTTTTTAGAAAACAAAATGATAGAAGAGCATTTAATTTTAAAATGCGTGATGAACTAG
>CBCPNC010000068.1:0-7020 GCA_965120425.1 uncultured Opitutia bacterium | reverse complement strand
TTTAGGCCGTCAGTCATTGTTTCCAATTGCATTAGAAGGGGCATTAAAACTGAAGGAAATTTCTTATGTACATTCTGAAGGATACCCATCTGCTGAGATGAAACATGGACCAATTGCTTTAGTATCTGAAAGATGCCCATGTATGTTTTTGGCTACACAAGAGGGAATTTTGCACAAAAACATATCAAACATTCAAGAGGTTCGGTCAAGACATAGCAAAGTCATTGTAGTGGCGTCTAACAATTATGAAGTATTTAGAGATATTGCGGATGATGTAATAATTGTGCCTGACGTTCATCCGGCATTACAGCCAGTAGTTGCAACTATTCCAATACAACTATTTGCGTATTATGTTGCAAAACTTCGTGGATGTGATATCGATAAGCCACGTAATTTAGCAAAATCTGTTACTGTGGAATAAGGTGAAAAAAATAATATGCATTTATTGTGTACTATTGATTAATGTGTTTGCAGTAGGGTCTAATATAGATGATCCAGTTTTTAAATATCGCTGCGCGGAATATGCATATGATGCTGGTAATTATGAAGTTGCACATGATTTTTACGAGGACATTTTGGCACGTCATCATGAGGTATCTCACTTAAGTATGTTTGCTATACTTGGGATGTTAGATTCCAATTTAAGTATGGGGAATTGGGTTTCTGCAGATGCGTTTATTAGTCAATATGATATTTCATGTTTTCAAAGTTTGATAGAATATGATTCATTGTTATTGCGAGAATGTTTTTTGTTGATTAAAAATAATCATATTAAACTTGCTCGACATCTGTTGTTTAGTGTAAATTTTTTACAGTTAAGTGAACGCGATTTAGCATGGTATCACTGTTTATATGCGGTTATTTTGTCGCACTATAAGAACTTTTATGATGCCGAAAGTGAATTTGATATTGCTTCTGGAATGGCAGTAGATCAAGCCCAACTTGCTATTATTGAAGCAATTAAAACTCAAAGTATGATTTATAACATTGATATTAATTCGGATGTTGAATCTATACTCAGTTTACTGAGGAATAAGATAGAGATGTATAAATATACTCAGCTTGCCTTGCCATTTTTTAAGCAATATGTGCTGTTATTAAGTCACTTAAAAAAACATGATGATGAATTAATTGATTCGTACGTAAATAGTTTTTTATTTAACTTGTCCTCAAATGAGGATATATACCAACTGTTAATATACCAAGCGATTTATTTAGGTTTAACTTCAATTCATGGATTAGATAATTTAAAAACTACATTGTTGTTAAGTAATAATCCCTGTACACAGTTGTTGGTTCTAAAGTTACTTACACATGTGTCATTATCCAAGGAAACATTCGAATCTGTCATGAAAATATTAGATGGTGGATTTAATAATTCTCATGCAGAATGGTTAAAACGTCAAATTTTGCTGGCGAAAATGGCCATTGCGTTAAACGAAAATGAAGTGACATTTTGTCAAAATGCAGCTAGTCAATATATTGATACTTTTACTAGTGACAAAATTTTTGAGGAAATTTATGAGTTACTGGCATGTCTTTCGATTAATAAAGATTCTAATGAATATCGTTTATCTGCACATTATTTAGATAAGTTGCGTTCTTCGACAGAAGATACCAATGTTAAATTAGCAATTACTTTAAAAATTGCGGATGCATTTTTTTATAATCGCGATTTTAAGTTAGCAGCTGAAATATATACAGAAATATTGATGCGTGATCATTCTAAGAAATTTCAAGATGTGATTGAAAATCAAATAATTTGTGACATTTTTTTGCAAAATTTTGATCAAGCGGAATACCATTTATCACTTGTTGATTGTTTTTCGGAAAAAAAATGTGATGCTATTTTGCAGTATATTAAGGTGTTAAAAGAAAAAAAGTTTCATGCTAGAGCATTAAATTATATTGATTCTCTACGAAAAAAAGGCATGCCAAGATCCTTTAAATTAAAGCTCATGCTATGTAAATCACAAATTTTGTTTGCTATGAAACAGTATAATCAAGTAATTTTGTTATGTTCGAACATTTCTGAACTGTTTTATAACAAACAAGTTAATATTGATGAGGAAATGCGTGATTTGATTAGCCGGGCGCATTTCTTAAAAGGTTGTAGTGCGTTAAAGTTGAGGGATATTGAATCTGCTAAACAATCATTTGATTTTTTGCGTACCTGTTTTAGCAACAATAAATACATTACACTTTCCCTTATAAAAGAAGCAAAGTTTTATATGAAATCTGGAAATTTGTACAAAGCTCGAACATTATTGGAACAATGTGAAACTGAAAATGAGTGGTATAACTTTTACGCTAAGTATCAGATGGGGAAATTGTTATGTTTGGAAGGTAATATGCGTGAAGCATTGAGCATATTTGAAGAAGTTATTCAACATAATGAAGTTCCAGACTTAGCTGTACTAGCTAGAATATTTCAAGGAGACATTTTACGTATTTTAGGGAACTTTTCTGATGCTATTACAATTTATGAGAGAGTTTTAAGTAAGACGGACGAAGAACAGTATATAAAATATGCATCATTGGCACGCGCTAAGTGTTTGATAGCTAGAAGTAGTAGAGATGCTAAATCCCTAGATAATGCTTTAGTTGAACTAAAAAAATTATATTTAATGAATTCTAATGATTTAGTTTGGAATTTAGAAGTAGCAGCAGAATACTGTCTGGCATTAAAACTAAAAAATAATTTTGGAGAACTTCAATCTGTTGCTTTAAATAAAGTGAAAAATTTACCTGAAAATGAAATATTGCTTATAAAAAATGCTAGATTTTGGACTTTGCAGATATTATTCCTTTTACAGGGGTCTTTAACTAAAAGTGATGTAGATAAATGTGATGAAAATTTTGTTGCTGATATGATTAAAAAATACCAATGTTTGTCTGAAAATGATTAGGAAATGTTTTTTTGCTTTTCAATGTTTGGTTATTTGTATAACTTTTTCTTTTGCAAATAATTGTGTTAAAAGTTTAGCATTAACTGAACAGAGAAATATAAATAGTTTCGAAAGTGCAGATTCTTGCCCTTGTTTGGAGAAATATGATTTTTCTATTGTATCATTACTTGGTGTTATTCAAGGAATTACAGAATTTTTACCAGTGTCATCAACTGGTCATATGGTTGTTGTTGAACATTTTTTTGATAAAAAAAATACTAGCGCCGATACTTTTTCACGTGAAGTAGCAATGAATTCTTATTTTGCAATTATTCAATGTGGATCAATCTTAGCAATAATAGTCTTGTATAAAAGACGTATTGTTGACATGACATTAGGGATCTTTTGTCGCAGCCCTCAAGGGATATTGTTAGTTAGAAATTTATTAGTTTCGTTCTTACCTGCGGGAATTTTAGGATTATTCCTCGATGGCAGTTTGCAAAATATTCTTTATACTCCTAAGTATATTGCACTAGCACTTATACTCGGTGCTTCCCTTATGCTTTTCGCAGAAAAAAAATACAAAAATATTTTTAAAATACAAGCCGATGTTGATACATTAAGTTTCAAAACTTGTATAAAAATTGGACTGTGGCAATGTTTAGCATTAATTCCGGGAATGAGTCGCTCAATGTTGACAATTGTGGGAGGTTATTTTTGTGGTTTAAAAAAGGTAATCGCGGTAGAGTATAGTTTTTTATTGGGTTTAGTAACATTGACAGCAACGACATTTTTTAAGTTAATTAAGGATTATAATTTAATATTTCAATATTTTGATATTCAGACATTTTTTCTTGGAATATTTGTGGCGTTTATTTTTTCCATGTTAGCAATAAAATTTTTACTAACTTATATTAGTAAACATAGCTTATGTATTTTTGTTTGGTATAGATTATTTTTGGGCAGCTTGATTTTGTTTTTATTAAAATAATAGACACTGATTTTTTTCTTTAATTGCATGTAAAATTGAAAATAATTCTAACTCTTGTAATTGCTTTTGTAGTTCATCTAAATCAGGATTATGTTCAGCAAGTGGTAGTTGATCATTACTGTATTCTTGCAGTGTAATTAAGCGTTTATTTCGATAAACAGTATCTTTTTTTTCGATAAGGATGTTTTTAAATCGTGTTGGTGAAATTTTTTCAATCATGTCGTAAATTTTGTCAATAGATTGAAATTCTGATAGCCATTTTGCGGCAATTTTATGACCAACTCCAGGTACTCCATCGATATTATCAGCTGAATCACCAATTAAAGATAGATAATCTACTATTTGATCCGCCCGTACTCCATATTTTTCTATCACGCCTGTACTATCTAATATTTTCCAATTTGAAGATTTTGATTTGCTTGTAGGTGGTAATAATTGAAAAATATTATTAGAAATGCATTGTGCAAAATCTTTATCTGCACTTGCAATGTAAGCTATTTCATCTTCTTTAGCAATTTTCTTTGAATAACTTCCTATTAAGTCATCAGCTTCGATGCCGTTATGTTGATTAATGTAGTACCCCATAGATAGAATAATAGCAGGTATTCTTTTTATCTGATCAATCAATTCAACAGGCATTTTTTTTCGGTTTGCTTTGTATGTTGATAGAATTCCTTTACGCTCTTTAGAGCCATCTGTATCAAAAAATACACAAACAGCGTCCGGGTGATAAGTGGAGTCAAATTTCAACAATGTTCTGATAAACCCATAGATGGCATTAATTGGCATACCATCTTTGCGCGTCATCTTTGGTACACCATAAAAACATCTGAATGCCAGATTATGGCCGTCAACTAGTATCCACTTCTTCTTATTCTGAATGTCCATTGAGAAAATTTTCTTGAAACAAAAAATGCGTATCTAGTTTATAAAAATTTTCAATGAATTTATATTTGTCATTTTCTACTTCAAATTTTTCTATAAAAGAAATGTTTATTTTTTTATTTAATATTTTTCGCATTTGAATACTGGAAATTGTCCAATATTCTGATTCTGTAAATCGATTTGTAAACATTCCAAAAATTCTTAAACGATCAAGCTCTGAGAAAATTTCTTTTTTCGATTCTACTTTGTTTAAATAAGATGGAGTTTTTTTTATTTTTTTTATTTTTAATTTAGAATTATACTTGGTTGGTAAAAAAAAAGCTTCAAAATTTCTATCATTATCCGTGTTACTAGATGTTATGCAAATAAACGGTTTTACATTATCAAAAGTATATGCTACCCCTTTTGTGGAATTGTCTTTTATAATTAATGCAGACAATAAAAAAAATAATATGCTGAGCGAAAATGGAATTAGCCACCGTGTATAAGTTGTATGTTGAATATTTGATAACTTATCAGTGCGTGGCATACAAAGTAAGAGGATAATTTTATATTTAAGTGTCAATTGTTTTTAGATCTGACTCGACAAATATCTATGTTCTTTACAGAAAAATATCATGATTTTGCCTAAGAAAGTTTTTATAAAAACTTATGGATGTCAAATGAATGTTCGAGACTCAGAACAAATTGTTGCTGAGTTGAGTAATGCTGGATATTCAATTGTTGATTCAGAAAAAGAAGCAGATATTTTTATATTGAATACTTGTAGTGTTCGTGAACAAGCAGAGATTAAAGCAATCGGGAAATCTGGTTTTTTAGCACGGCAAAAAAAGCAACGTCAAGGCCGTTTATTAGGTGTGGTGGGGTGTATGGCTGAAAATTTAAGAGAGCAATTATTTATATTAAATCCAGAAATTGACTTTATTATTGGACCACGACGTTTACATGAACTTAAAAATATATTAGAAAAGCAGCAGATAAAACAATTAACTTTGCTTGGATCCTCAAATGAGAATCGCGATTTTCAATCGCTACATGATTTCAAAAGAAAATCTGCTAATGCTTATGTATCTATTATGCAAGGGTGTAATATGTGTTGTAGTTATTGTATCGTTCCTAAAACACGTGGTTCAGAGGTATATCGCCCAATTGGTGATATTGTTAATGAATGTATGAATTTAGCAAATCATGGAGTAAAAGAAGTCATGTTACTTGGGCAAATTGTTAATGATTATGGACAAGGTGATATGAAAATTATCAATGGTGTAAGCCCATTTGTTCAATTATTAGAAAAAATTAATGATATTTCTGGAATTTATCGTATCCGTTATATGTCTCCACATCCAAAGGGGTTTCGTGAAGATCTGATTAATGCGCATGCAAAATTAGAGAAACTTTGTCCAAGTGTGCATCTTCCTGTCCAGAGTGGTTCAAATAAAATTTTACGCCTGATGAAGCGTCCTTATTCTCGGGAACGTATAATAGATATTGTTAATTCTTTACGACAAAAAGTCCATAATATTGCCTTGACTACCGATATTATAGTTGGATACCCTGGTGAAACAGAACAAGATTTTGAAGAGACAGTATCTTTATTGGAAGAAATAAAATTCAATATGGCTTTTATTTTTAAATATAGTCCACGAATAGGTACGGAATCATCGAAATTGCAAGATAACGTTTCTGCAGACGAAAAGGGTCGAAGAAATAAAATATTACTAAATATAGTACAAGAACATTCTTTAGAATATAATAGATCGATGGTGGGATCTAATGTTGAAGTATTAGTTGTTAATCATGCTAAACGAGGTGAACAAAAATTATATGGTTATACATCGAATGGGTATAAGGTAATTTTTGATGGTAGTGATGAAAATATTGGAAATTTAGTGTCAGTAGCGATTGATAATTGTGGGACAACGTCACTTTACGGAAGGTTAATTTAAGTTTGGTTATTTTTTCCTTTACAAATAAAAAGTTAGCCTTTTAGGCGAAGTCTAGGTGATGGTGTACAACATCAGGATAATTTATGTCATATTGAGTATTGTATTTGGTTTTATTGCTGGAATGCATATTACTTTTACTTATAAAAGTGCGGCATTAATTTCTGCTATTTTGATATGCTTTATACCTTGTTATGTTTTTTCTTCTAATTTTAAAAGGGTTATAGTAATTGCTGTTTTTATATGTTTAGGTGGCATACTAGGTTTAATTTATAGTACAAAATTAAAAAATGATGGGGCTTATAAGTTTAGA
>CBCPNC010000067.1:0-4118 GCA_965120425.1 uncultured Opitutia bacterium | reverse complement strand
AAGCATCCTTTAGATAAATTTTTCGAAAACCAAAACCGCAACTGAACGTATATAAACAATAAAAATCCTTCCGTGAAAGCTTCATATAATTGTGATGGATGTCGGGGAGGAATTTCATATAATTTTGTTATATTTGGTTCACTTTGTAGAAATATTATAGCCCATGGTACATATGTTATTTTCCCAAAAAGTTCTCCATTTATAAAGTTTGCTATTCGACCAAGGAAAAGACCTAATGGTGCAATTGATGCACAGAGATCTCCTAGTTCAAGTACATTGATTTTATAGCGTTTACAGAATATAAATATTGCTAAAGTAATTCCAATAAATCCTCCATGACTTGCCATTCCACCTTCCCAAATTGCGAATAATGATGATGGGTTAGAGACAAATGCGCTAAAATTATACATTAACATATATCCTAATCGTCCACCTATTAATATACCTACAATTCCATATGTGATAAATGATATATTGTTTTCTTTAGAAAGGGAAGAGTATCCCAACTGTGAGTATAAGTTTAATATGTATAATGCGATTAAAAAGCTTAGTAAATAACAAACTCCATACCAACGAATACCTTCGATTGGTAGCCAATCACTGAATTTTATAAAAAATGGATCAATGTTGTGTATAAGATAAGCTAACATGTTGTTACTCTTCATAAGATTGAAAGAATCTTGGATGATTGTGTATTAAAAAACATCCAATTATAGATAAAAATACCAACGATGCAGCAATTAAACCTATCATTGGAAATGATACACCATTATCAATGAGAAAATATCCAATAAAAGGCGAAATGAAACTTCGAATTCCCACAAATGCTGTATTAGCACTCATGTAACGGCTTAACTTATCCTTATCAACAATCTTGGTTAGCCATAAACACCAAACTATTTCTCCTCCACTGTATCCAATTCCAGTAAAAATTGCTGATAATGTAAGCATACTAACTGTAGTGGAATTAAAAAATAATAAGATTCCGATTAATATAAAAATATTTACAATAACACGCACTTTAATCAAGGAAAACTTATCAAATAATTTTCCCCAGAAAATAGAACTGGCAATGCGACAACCATATGGGATAGTTACTATAATGATTGATATAAGGAAATTAGAAATACTGATTCCGTATTTTTCATTAGCTAAGTACTCTGCTCGCAGTGGAGTTGTCATTTGTGTGGCGATACCAGTAAACATCATAATTATTAACATTATGAAAAATAAATTATCTTGTAATATTATTTTGAAATTCGATAGCAAAGTTTCGGAGTTTTTTTGAACTGGTATTGGTCGTGATGGAATTTTAAAAAATGTATATGCAGTACTTACTGCTGCTAATGATATTATTAGTAGTATAATACGGTAATTATTTAAATTTGCGTCTAAAATATATCCCCCAATTGGAGAAAATATTATAGTCGCTGTTGGTAAAATCATCAATGAATAAGATAATTTATATCCTCGTTCTTGCTTGCTGTAGTTGTTGCCGTAAACATCAATCATTAAAGGAATGTACTGTTTGAATATGACTCTAGAAATTGCAATTAAGATAAAGTATGCTAAGAATGAATCAACGGCAGCACTTAACATTAATGTTGTTGTAATTAGTATAAAATAATAACCGCAAATATGAGTTGATGATATATTTTTAAGCTTTGATGCAAAAGTTACCATCATCGGTGTAATTAGTAATCCCATAAATCCAATGGATGATAACACCGCTTTGCATATGTTAGGTGCGTGAAATACTCGAATAGCGATTAGCAGGACAAATGTTTTAAATCCTGCCTCTAATATGCCTGTAAAGAAACATCTTATATTGTCGTAAAAAAAAGTTTTTTTTGCACAATTAGTAGATGCTAATAAACAATTAGACATATATGATGATAAATCGATGAAATAATTTTATCTTATTTGTTTTCAAGCAAAGATTTACTATTATTTTTTAGTGAAATTTTTTATTAATTTTTGTTTCAGTAATATATTGCGCTTCTTGTACTATATTCAATATTCCTTCAATAGAATGTTCATTTTTTGGATGATATACATTTAATGTTTCTGTTATTACATGTGCAATATCTAAATAATTTATCTTTTTTTCCAAAAAAGCTTGAACTGCTACATCATTTGCAGCTTCAAAGATTGCTGAAGAAGCATCATTTTGCAATAAACAATTACGGGCAATTTGTAGGCATGGAAATTGTAAATAATTTGGAGGTGAAAAGTTCAATGACAATATCTTATCAAAACTGACAGATGGTGGGTTATTTAATACGCGATTTGGATAAAATAAGCAATGTGATATTGGATATTCCATATTGTGTGGGCTTAGTTGCGCTAATATTGAACCATCGCAGAATTCTACCATGGAATGTATAATACTTTCAGGATGAATCGTAACTTCTATGTCATCTGGAGACATGTCAAATAACCATTTTGCTTCAATCATTTCAAATCCCTTATTAGCCATTGTTGCAGAGTCTACAGTAATTTTTGTGCCCATTTTCCAGTTTGGGTGTTTTAGTGCCTGCTCAACAGTGACGTGCTTCATTTGATTGCTTGTATAATTTCTAAATGGTCCACCTGAAGCTGTAAGTATTATTTTTTTTAAAAATTTTCGTTCATTTTTTAAACACTGAAATATTGCATTATGTTCACTGTCGATTGGTAAAATTGTAACATCTTTATTATGAGCTTCATGCATTATTATTTCGCCTGCTACTACAAGTACTTCTTTGCTCGCTAGTATGATATTTTTTTTTGCTTTGATCGCTGATATGGTAGGCAATATACCATTAGTACCTGGTATAGCTATAATAACAGTATCTGCATCTGGATGAGATGCTAGTTCACAATTTCCATGAATATCATAAAAGATTTGGGTTTCGGAAGGGAATAATGTATCAAGGTTTTCATCGCAGAATGTTCTATGATTGAATATTCCGATATTTTTAACATTAAATTCATGAGCAATAGATGATAATTTTTTTAAATTTGAATGACATGATATCCCAATGATTTTAAACTTGTCTTGATTTCGCCGAATGACATTAAGCGTGCTTGTGCCTATTGATCCTGTTGCTCCAAATAAAATTATGTTTCGAACCATTGTTAATGAAATATTGTTAGGAATTTACTGCTTGCAAATGATTTTTTTATATGGAAAGTGTAAAAGCGAATTATGTTGTGGAATCGTGTTGAAAGAAGTTTTTCTGGATTTCAAAAATTAAAGAAATATCTAAGGCTATTAAAGAATACCAAATGTGAATTAATAATTGCTTTAATTACTGGCGTAATATATGGTTTAACTAGCGGTTTAGGTATCCCATTGATGCTAAAATTTGTATCGGGCATTCTATTTACGAAGGAACATATTCAAATTTATATTGTTTTGTTATTTGCTCTTTGTCCATTACTTGTTATTTTGATTCGCGCTGGATGTGAGATAATTAATGCATACTATATTGGATATTGTGGTCAAAGTATTCTTAAAGAAATTCGTATAATGGTATTTGATAAGATCCAACGTTTGCCTTTAGATTTTTTTAAGAAGACAGAACCTGGTGAATTTATTACACGTGCATTAGGAGATACGGCTGTATTGCAAAGCATGATAATTGAAGTATCTCAAGAAATTATAAAGCAGCCTATGGCAGTGATTGGTGCATTATTTGCGTTGATATATTTATGTTATCAACAATCAAATGTGGCAATTTTATTGATCTTTATGTCAGCGATTCCGTTGATTGTTGTACCTGTTCGCATGATTGGAGAAAAAATGCGCAAAAAAAGTCTGAATTTACAAAAGGATAGCGAAAAGATTATGACGCAGCTTGCTCATAATTTATCTGCTGTTCAGGAAGTAAGGGCTTTTATGATGGAAGAAATGGAGGTAAAACGGTTCCGTGAAATTTGTAATAAGGTGATGTTTTCAGTTATGGAAACGGTAAAATATTCTGTAATTTTATCTCCCATAATTGAAATAATTGCTGCTGGTGGTGTTGGAGTAGCTATGGTATATACATATGTTCATGGGATTTGGCCTGATGTTTTTGTAGCTATGACTGGAGCTTTGTATTTTAGCTATGATCCTATAAAGAAAATTGCTC